>CP163498.1:2700000-2867500 GCA_041071465.1 Pseudomonas putida
TGTCGGCTCATCACATCCTGGGGCTGAAGCCGGTCCCAAGGGTATGGCTGTTCGCCATTTAAAGTGGTACGCGAGCTGGGTTTAGAACGTCGTGAGACAGTTCGGTCCCTATCTGCCGTGGACGTTTGAGATTTGAGAGGGGCTGCTCCTAGTACGAGAGGACCGGAGTGGACGAACCTCTGGTGTTCCGGTTGTCACGCCAGTGGCATTGCCGGGTAGCTATGTTCGGAAGAGATAACCGCTGAAAGCATCTAAGCGGGAAACTTGCCTCAAGATGAGATCTCACTGGGATCTTGAATCCCCTAAAGGGCCGTCGAAGACTACGACGTTGATAGGTTGGGTGTGTAAGCGCTGTGAGGCGTTGAGCTAACCAATACTAATTGCCCGTGAGGCTTGACCATATAACACCCAAGCAATTTGTGCGTCAGCCAAATTGCGGTGGTGAAGATGATACGAACCGAAAGTTCGCAACGAACCACACAATCACATATCCGAATTCGCTGGGCTGTCCATCTGGACATTCTGGCTACAGAATTTCTTGACGACCATAGAGCATTGGAACCACCTGATCCCATCCCGAACTCAGCAGTGAAACGATGCATCGCCGATGGTAGTGTGGGGTTTCCCCATGTGAGAGTAGGTCATCGTCAAGATTCATTTCGCAAAACCCCTATCTGCGCATGCAGGTAGGGGTTTTGTCTTTGTGGCGAAAAAATTCTGGCGCCTGTAGGAACGGGCAAGCCTGCGACGCAGGCGACGCGGTGTTCGCGCCTGCATCTGCAAACGCTCCGGCGGCAGGCCCTTTTCCTATGCAAGCCAACAGCCCATGGCTATCATGCCTGCCTTATTCCAAGTCGAGACTGGCATGCTGAAGTTGTTGAATCTTCTCAAGGATGGCCGGTTCCATTCCGGAGAAGCTCTGGGGGAAGCCCTCGGGGTGAGTCGCAGCGCCGTTTGGAAACAGCTGCAGCACCTGGAAGGCGAGCTGAACCTCACCATTCACAAGGTTCGTGGGCGCGGCTATCAGCTGGCGACACCACTAGCTTTGCTCGAGGCTCAGGCAATAGCCGGCTTTGCCGAAAGCGAGCAGTGGCCGGTTTTCATCCATGAAAGCGTCGACTCGACCAATGCCGAAGGCTTGAGGCTTGCCAATCAGGGGCAGGCAGCGCCATTTGTGGTGCTGGCTGAGCGGCAGAGTGCCGGCCGCGGTCGACGTGGCCGCCAATGGGTCAGCCCATTTGCCGAGAACCTCTATTACAGCCTTGTCTTGCGTGTGGATGGCGGCATGCGCCAGCTCGAAGGCTTGAGCCTGGTGGTGGGGGTTGCGGTAATGCGCACTCTGCAGGCGTTCGGCGTAAAAGATGTAGGGCTCAAATGGCCCAATGACGTGTTGGTTCGCGGGCAGAAGATCACCGGTATTCTCCTGGAGCTGGTGGGTGATCCGGCCGACGTCTGTCATGTGGTACTGGGTATCGGTATCAATGTGAACATGCAGGCCAACGACCAGGTCGACCAGGAGTGGACCTCGATGCGACGTGAGGTGGGTGCGGCAATAGATCGCAACCACTTGGTAGCGTCGCTCAATCAGCAATTGCAGCATGAATTGGCACGTCATCGTCGCTATGGGTTTGCCGCATTCCAAGAGGAGTGGGAGCAGGCGCACCTTTGGCAAGGGCGCAATGTTTCACTGGTTGCCGGCAGTACGCGTATTGATGGCGTGGTTCTTGGCGTCGACGGGCAGGGCGGCTTGCGCCTTGAGGTGGACGGAGTTGAAAAGAGCTTCAGTGGTGGTGAGCTCAGTTTGAGGTTGCGTGATGATTCTTGAGCTCGACTGCGGTAACAGCTTCATCAAGTGGCGGGTAATTCATGCTGCTGACGCAGTGATTGAAGGTGGCGGGATCGTCGATTCCGATCAAGCGCTGCTGGCTGCAGTGGCGGCGCTGGCTTCAGTGCGTCTAACGGGCTGTCGTATTGTCAGTGTGCGCAGCGAGGAAGAAACCGATGCGCTTTGTGCGTTGATTGCCCAGGCTTTTGCCGTGCAGGCGCGCGTTGCGCATCCGGCACAGAGCATGGCCGGTGTGCGCAACGGTTATGACGACTATCAGCGCCTGGGTATGGACCGTTGGCTGGCTGCGCTGGGTGCATTTCACCTGGCCGGGGGCGCGTGCCTGGTAATCGACCTGGGGACTGCCGCCAAAGCGGACTTTGTTGCTGCGGACGGCGAGCACCTGGGCGGCTACATCTGCCCGGGGATGCCCTTGATGCGCAGCCAGTTGCGTACTCACACCCGGCGTATCCGCTATGACGATGCTTCCGCTGAGCGTGCACTGACTAGCTTGTCACCGGGTCGCTCCACCGTCGAGGCGGTAGAGCGCGGTTGCGTGTTAATGCTTCAGGGCTTTGCCCGCACCCAGCTCGAGCAGGCACGCGCGCTTTGGGGGGAGGCATTCACAGTGTTCCTTACTGGCGGCGATGCACCGCTGGTGAGGGAGGCCGTACCGCAGGCGCGTGTCGTACCGGACCTGGTTTTCGTTGGCCTGGCCATGGCCTGCCCATTGGATTGAGGTGCCTATGCGTTGGTTGTTTCTGCTGTTACTGGTGCTTAACGTCTTCTATTACGTGTGGCATCAGCAGGAAGCACCGCTGAAGGTCAAGGAAGTCGCCCCACTGTCTCTGTACAAGGGGAATCAGCAAGAAATCCGTCTGTTACGTGAAACGGGTGTGTCGGCGCCAGCCAAGCGCCGTGATGAATGCCTGGTAGTGGGGGGAGTGGAGCAGCAGGAGCAGTTGGAAGCACTGCGCCAGCGCCTGCTGAGCCTGGATATTGCCACCCTGCCAGTGATGGGGCAGTTGCCTGGAGCGGATGGGCGCTGGCTCAAGGTGGCCCCGGAAAGCGAGCGTTTGCTGGACCAAACGGTACTCTCGGCTCTTTCCAATGATTTCAAAGACTTAAAACATAAAATTATTTTCTGCCAGGGTATTGCAACTGGCGAATAGCTTGATAGAATGGCGCCCGCTTCACAGGGAACACCACTCAGGTGGTAGAGCTGGAAGCGGTGTCAAAGCAGCTAAGTTTCAGATTTGATTGAAAAAATTTGAAAAAACGCTTGACACTAGGACGGCAGACAAATAGAATGCCGGCCACATCTGGAGGGATTCCCGAGCGGTCAAAGGGGACGGACTGTAAATCCGTTGCGAGAGCTTCGAAGGTTCGAATCCTTCTCCCTCCACCAGTTTTAGCGAGAGCCGCAAGCTCCGCGGGTATAGTTTAGTGGTAGAACCTCAGCCTTCCAAGCTGATGATGCGGGTTCGATTCCCGCTACCCGCTCCAAGTTTGCTGGGTTTTGCACAAAGTGTTTCGCTCTTGTAGCTCAGTTGGTAGAGCACACCCTTGGTAAGGGTGAGGTCAGCGGTTCAAGTCCGCTCAAGAGCTCCATATAAACAAGGCAGATATGAAAATATCTGCCTTTGTTTTATCAGCGCAAGACTATTTCTTCTGCGGAGGATTGTATCGATGGCTAAGGAAAAGTTTGATCGTTCCCCTCCCCACGTTAACGTCGGCACTATCGGCCACGTTGACCACGGTAAGACCACTCTGACCGCAGCTCTGACTCGCGTTTGCTCCGAAGTTTTCGGTTCGGCAATCGTTGAGTTCGACAAGATCGACTCGGCTCCGGAAGAAAAAGCGCGCGGTATCACCATCAACACCGCTCACGTTGAGTACAACTCGACCATTCGTCACTACGCTCACGTTGACTGCCCAGGTCACGCTGACTACGTGAAGAACATGATCACCGGTGCTGCCCAGATGGACGGCGCGATCCTGGTTTGCTCGGCCGCCGATGGTCCGATGCCGCAAACCCGTGAGCACATCCTGCTGTCCCGTCAGGTTGGCGTTCCGTACATCGTGGTCTTCCTGAACAAGGCTGACCTGGTAGACGACGCTGAGCTGCTGGAACTGGTCGAGATGGAAGTTCGCGACCTGCTGTCCACCTACGACTTCCCAGGCGACGACACTCCGATCATCATCGGTTCCGCTCGTATGGCCCTGGAAGGCAAAGACGACAACGAAATGGGCACTACCGCTGTTAAGAAGCTGGTAGAGACTCTGGACAGCTACATTCCTGAGCCAGTTCGTGCCATCGACCAGCCGTTCCTGATGCCGATCGAAGACGTATTCTCGATCTCGGGTCGTGGTACCGTTGTTACCGGTCGTATCGAGCGTGGTATCGTCCGCGTTCAGGATCCGCTGGAAATCGTTGGTCTGCGTGACACCACCACCACCACCTGCACCGGCGTTGAGATGTTCCGCAAGCTGCTGGACGAAGGTCGTGCTGGCGAGAACTGCGGCGTTCTGCTGCGTGGTACCAAGCGTGACGACGTTGAGCGTGGCCAGGTTCTGGTCAAGCCAGGTTCGGTCAAGCCGCACACCAAGTTCACCGCAGAAGTCTACGTTCTGTCGAAAGAAGAAGGCGGTCGTCACACTCCGTTCTTCAAAGGCTACCGTCCACAGTTCTACTTCCGTACCACTGACGTGACCGGTAACTGCGAACTGCCGGAAGGCGTTGAAATGGTAATGCCAGGTGACAACATTCAGATGACTGTTACCCTGATCAAGACCATCGCAATGGAAGACGGTCTGCGCTTCGCAATCCGTGAAGGCGGTCGTACCGTCGGCGCCGGTGTCGTAGCAAAAATTATTGAATAAGTAGTTGATTTACTTGATCAGGCCGGTATAATTGCCGGCCTGATACAGCGTTACAGGTCAGTAGCTCAATTGGCAGAGCGACGGTCTCCAAAACCGTAGGTTGGGGGTTCGATTCCCTCCTGACCTGCCATTTCACTTCGGTGTGATGGCTTTCTTCTTACAGGATCCTCCTCGATGACTCCCAAAACTGAAGCCCAAGAATCGCGTTTTGATCTGTTCAAGTGGCTGGCTGTAGTGGCTTTGGTGGTTGTTGGTGTTGTGGGTAATCAATACTACTCCGCCTCTCCAATCCTGTATCGCGTTCTCGCACTTCTCGTCCTGGCTGCTGTCGCGGGCTTTGTAGCTCTGCAGACTGCGAAGGGCAAGTCGTTCTTTTCGCTTGCGAAGGAAGCTCGTACCGAGATTCGTAAAGTCGTGTGGCCGACCCGCCAGGAAACCACCCAGACCACGCTGATTGTCGTGGCTGTTGTGCTGGTTATGGCACTGCTGCTGTGGGGTCTTGATTCCCTGCTCGGCTGGGCGGTCTCCTTGATCGTTGGCTAAAGGTGTCCCGTGGCTAAGCGTTGGTATGTTGTGCATGCTTACTCGGGTTACGAGAAGCATGTAATGCGCTCCCTGATTGAGCGCGTCAAGCTGGCTGGCATGGAAGACGGTTTCGGCGAGATCCTGGTCCCGACCGAAGAAGTCGTCGAAATGCGCAACGGCCAGAAGCGCAAGAGTGAGCGTAAATTCTTCCCTGGCTATGTATTGGTCCAGATGGAGATGAACGAAGGGACTTGGCACTTGGTCAAGGATACCCCTCGTGTGATGGGCTTTATCGGTGGTACTGCAGATAAGCCTGCGCCGATCACTGATAAAGAAGCTGAGGCTATCCTGCGTCGTGTTGCCGACGGCAGCGACAAGCCGAAGCCGAAGACGCTGTTCGAGCCAGGTGAAGTGGTTCGAGTCATTGACGGTCCGTTCGCTGACTTCAATGGTAGTGTCGAAGAGGTTAACTACGAAAAGAGCCGCCTGCAGGTTGCAGTGCTCATTTTCGGTCGCTCTACTCCGGTGGAGCTCGAGTTCAGCCAGGTCGAAAAGGTCTAGGCGGACGAAGCATCCCAAACCCCGCAGCCCTGTGTGTTGCGGGGTTTTGTCGTCACTGGGATAAAACGCAAGTCATCCGGGGAGCCATCAGGCGTTTGTACCCGATTTTGGAGTAGCTCATGGCTAAGAAGATTCAGGCTTACATCAAGCTGCAAGTTAAGGCCGGCCAGGCCAACCCAAGCCCACCCGTTGGTCCAGCACTGGGTCAACATGGTGTGAACATCATGGAATTCTGCAAGGCCTTCAACGCCCGTACTCAGGGTCAAGAAGCCGGCCTGCCGACTCCAGTGATCATCACTGTCTACAGCGACCGTAGCTTCACCTTCGAGACCAAGAGCACCCCTGCCTCGGTTCTGCTGAAGAAAGCTGCTGGCCTGACCAGTGGTTCGGCTCGTCCGAACACCGTTAAAGTCGGTACCGTTACCCGTGCTCAGCTGGAAGACATCGCCAAAGCTAAACAGGCTGATCTGACTGCCGCTGACCTGGATGCTGCTGTACGCACCATCGCTGGCTCTGCCCGCAGCATGGGCCTGAACGTGGAGGGTGTGTAATGGCTAAGCTGACCAAGCGCCAAAAGGCAATCGCCGAAAAAATCGAAGCAGGCAAGTCCTACAACTTCGAAGAAGCGGCAACTCTGCTGGCTTCGCTGCCTGCTGCCAAGTTCGTCGAGTCCTACGACATCGCCGTTAACCTCGGTGTTGACCCGCGTAAATCCGACCAGGTCGTACGTAGCGCTACTGTGCTGCCACACGGCACTGGTAAGACCGTTCGCGTTGCTGTCTTCACCCAGGGTCCAGCTGCTGAAGCCGCTCTGGCTGCCGGCGCTGACCGTGTAGGTATGGACGATCTGGCTGCCGAAATGAAAGCCGGCGACCTGAACTATGACGTCGTCATCGCATCGCCTGATGCCATGCGCGTTGTAGGTCAACTGGGTCAGGTTCTGGGTCCTCGCGGCCTGATGCCTAACCCGAAAGTTGGTACCGTTAGCCCAGACGTAGCCACTGCCGTGAAAAACGCCAAGGCTGGTCAGGTTCGCTACCGTACCGACAAAAACGGTATCATCCACACTTCCGTTGGCAAGGTCGGCTTTGAAGCTGGCAAGCTGAAGGAAAACGTTGAGGCCCTGATCGCTGATCTGAAGCGTATCAAGCCAGCTTCTTCGAAAGGTATCTACGTCAAGCGCGTTACCCTGAGCACCACCATGGGCCCAGGTCTGGTCATCGATCAGAGCTCGCTGAACGTGTAAGAACATGGCGGCGCGACCAGTCGCGCCGCCAGCAAAAATTGGGGTCCCTGCCTGGCGGGGGCTATCCAAGACCGTAGGCGGCGCAAGCCTTAAAACACCAGCCCACGCAGATGGTGCTCCCGATTCGTTACCGAATCAGACACCAAAACGACATCCGGCTTCGGCCAGATGAAACGGTAAAAACCAGGAGTAAACCCGTGGCAATTAAACTCGAAGACAAGAAGGCCATCGTCGCTGAAGTCAACGAGGCTGCCAAAGTCGCTCTGTCCGCTGTCGTGGCCGATGCCCGTGGTGTGACTGTAAGCGCAATGACCGGACTCCGTAAAGAGGCCCGCGAAGCTGGCGTTTACGTACGTGTTGTACGTAACACCCTGCTCAAGCGCGCTGTTGAAGGCACCGAATTTTCGATCCTCAACGACGCGTTCAAAGGCCCGACCCTGATTGCTTTCTCCAACGAACACCCGGGCGCTGCTGCTCGTCTGTTCAAAGAGTTCGCCAAGGGTCAGGACAAGTTCGAGATCAAGGCAGCTGCGTTTGACGGCAATTTCATTGCAGCGAACCAGATCGACGTGTTGGCTACCCTGCCGACCCGCGACGAAGCTATTGCACGACTGATGAGCGTTATCCAAGGCGCCACCAGCAAGCTGGCTCGTACTCTGGCAGCCATTCGCGACCAGAAAGAAGCTACCGCTGCCTAAGGCACGCGAACTCTTTCAAAATCATACGTTTAATTTGATGGCTGCGTAGGCTGTCACCCCAATACAGGATTTAAGTCATGTCTCTGACTAACGAACAAATCATCGAAGCAATCGGCCAGAAAACCGTTCTGGAAGTTGTTGAGCTGATCAAAGCAATGGAAGAAACCTTCGGCGTTACCGCTGCTGTTGCCGCTGCTGGCCCAGCTGCTGCTGCTGCCGTTGTTGAAGAGCAGACCGAGTTCAACGTTGTTCTGGTTGAAGCCGGCGACAAGAAAGTGAACGTGATCAAAGCCGTTCGCGAACTGACCGGTCTGGGCCTGAAAGAAGCCAAAGAGAAAGTCGATGGCGCTCCTCAGGTAGTAGCTGAAGGCGTTTCGAAAGAAGCCGCTGAAGACGCTAAGAAGAAGCTGGAAGAAGCAGGCGCCAAAGTCGAGCTGAAGTAATCTCGACTGTGCGATGCCAGCCTGAGCGTTGAGCGAAGGCTGATGGCTGGTGGCTTATGCCACCGGCCTTTTTCCGTTATTGGTGGCCGGTCAGGCCGGTCCCGATAACGAGCTGCAAGACACCCATGTGGGTGGCGCAAACCAAGGGGTTTGCACGATTTTCTGGCTGCTCCCGCCGGGAGAAGCCAAACAAGCAGGTGACCAAGCTGGGGAACGCTGATGGCTTACTCATACACTGAGAAAAAACGTATCCGCAAGGACTTTAGCAAGTTGCCGGACGTAATGGATGTGCCTTACCTCCTGGCCATCCAGCTGGATTCGTATCGCGAATTCCTGCAAGCGGGAGCATCCAAGGATCACTTCCGCGACGTCGGCCTGCACGCGGCCTTCAAATCGGTATTCCCGATCATCAGCTACTCCGGCAATGCTGCCCTGGAGTACGTAGGCTATCGCCTGGGCGAGCCCGCCTTCGATGTGAAGGAATGTGTCCTGCGTGGCGTGACCTTCGCGGTCCCACTGCGGGTCAAGGTGCGCCTGATCATCTTCGACAAGGAATCGTCGAACAAAGCGATCAAGGACATCAAAGAGCAAGAAGTCTACATGGGTGAAATCCCCCTGATGACTGAGAACGGTACCTTCGTTATCAACGGTACCGAGCGTGTGATCGTTTCCCAGCTGCACCGTTCGCCTGGTGTGTTCTTCGACCACGACCGTGGCAAGACTCACAGCTCCGGCAAGCTGCTGTACTCCGCTCGCATCATCCCTTACCGCGGCTCCTGGCTGGACTTCGAGTTCGACCCGAAGGACTGCGTGTTCGTGCGTATCGACCGTCGCCGCAAACTGCCGGCCTCGGTGCTTCTGCGCGCCCTGGGTTACAGCACTGAAGAAGTGCTGAACACCTTCTATACCACCAACGTGTTCCACATTTCCGGCGAGAAACTCAGCCTGGAACTGGTGCCGCAGCGTCTGCGTGGTGAAGTTGCAGTCATGGACATCCATGACGAAACCGGCAAAGTCATCGTTGAGCAAGGCCGTCGTATCACCGCGCGCCACATCAACCAGCTCGAAAAAGCCGGCGTCAAGCAGCTGGACGTTCCAATGGAATACGTCCTGGGTCGCACTACCGCCAAGGCTATCGTGCATCCGGCTACCGGCGAGATCCTCGCTGAATGCAACACCGAGATGACCACCGAACTGCTGATCAAGGTCGCCAAGGCGCAGGTTGTCCGTATCGAGACCCTGTACACCAACGACATTGATTGCGGTCCGTTCATCTCCGACACCCTGAAGATCGACACCACCAGCAACCAGCTGGAAGCTCTGGTCGAAATCTACCGCATGATGCGTCCAGGCGAGCCGCCAACCAAGGATGCAGCCGAGACCCTGTTCAACAACCTGTTCTTCAGCGCCGAGCGTTACGACCTGTCGGCCGTAGGCCGCATGAAGTTCAACCGTCGTATCGGTCGTACCGAGATCGAAGGTTCGGGCGTGCTGAGCAAGGAAGACATCGTCGAGGTCCTGAAGACCCTGGTCGATATCCGTAACGGCAAGGGCATCGTCGACGACATCGACCACCTGGGTAACCGTCGCGTACGTTGCGTCGGCGAAATGGCTGAAAACCAGTTCCGTGTTGGTCTGGTGCGCGTCGAGCGTGCGGTCAAGGAACGTCTGTCGATGGCAGAAAGCGAAGGCCTGATGCCGCAAGACCTGATCAACGCCAAGCCGGTTGCGGCGGCGGTGAAAGAGTTCTTCGGTTCCAGCCAGCTGTCCCAGTTCATGGACCAGAACAACCCGCTCTCCGAGATCACCCACAAGCGCCGCGTTTCCGCACTCGGCCCTGGCGGTCTGACCCGTGAGCGTGCCGGCTTCGAAGTTCGTGACGTACACCCGACCCACTACGGCCGTGTGTGCCCGATCGAGACCCCTGAAGGTCCGAACATCGGCCTGATCAACTCCCTGGCGGCCTATGCCCGCACCAACCAGTACGGTTTCCTGGAAAGCCCGTACCGCGTGGTGAAGGAAGGCGTTGTCAGCGACGACATCGTGTTCCTGTCGGCCATTGAAGAAGCGGATCACGTCATCGCCCAGGCTTCGGCCGCGATGAACGAGAAGAAGCAACTGATCGATGAGCTGGTAGCTGTTCGTCACCTCAACGAATTCACCGTCAAGGCGCCGGAAGACGTCACCCTGATGGACGTTTCGCCGAAGCAGGTTGTTTCTGTTGCTGCGTCGCTGATTCCGTTCCTTGAGCACGACGACGCCAACCGTGCATTGATGGGCTCGAACATGCAGCGTCAGGCTGTACCGACCCTGCGTGCTGACAAGCCGCTGGTAGGTACCGGCATGGAGCGCAACGTTGCCCGTGACTCCGGTGTATGCGTGGTTGCTCGCCGCGGTGGTGTAATCGATTCGGTCGACGCCAGCCGTATCGTTGTTCGCGTTAACGACGACGAGGTGGAAACCGGTGAAGCAGGTGTAGATATCTACAACCTGACCAAATACACCCGTTCGAACCAGAACACCTGCATCAACCAGCGTCCGCTGGTGAGCAAGGGTGACAAGGTTCAGCGTAGCGACATCATGGCCGACGGCCCGTCCACCGACATGGGTGAGCTGGCACTGGGTCAGAACATGCGCATCGCGTTCATGGCGTGGAACGGCTTCAACTTCGAAGACTCCATCTGCCTGTCCGAGCGTGTGGTTCAGGAAGACCGCTTCACCACCATCCACATTCAGGAACTGACCTGTGTGGCGCGTGACACCAAGCTTGGCCCAGAGGAAATCACTGCGGACATCCCGAACGTGGGTGAAGCTGCACTGAACAAGCTGGACGAAGCCGGTATCGTTTACGTA
This sequence comes from Pseudomonas putida, assembly GCA_041071465.1. NCBI lineage: Bacteria > Pseudomonadati > Pseudomonadota > Gammaproteobacteria > Pseudomonadales > Pseudomonadaceae > Pseudomonas > Pseudomonas putida. Next base: position 2,711,035 of record CP163498.1, read on the forward strand.
GGTGCTGAAGTCGGCGCTGGCGACATCCTGGTCGGCAAAGTCACGCCAAAAGGCGAAACCCAGCTGACTCCGGAAGAAAAACTGCTGCGCGCAATCTTCGGTGAGAAGGCCAGCGACGTTAAGGACACCTCCCTGCGTGTGCCAACCGGCACCAAGGGTACTGTCATCGACGTACAGGTCTTCACCCGTGATGGCGTCGAGCGCGACAGCCGCGCCCTGGCCATCGAGAAGATGCAGCTGGACGAGATCCGCAAGGACCTCAACGAAGAGTTCCGCATCGTCGAAGGTGCAACCTTCGAGCGTCTGCGTTCTGCCCTGAACGGCCAGGTGGTCGACGGTGGCGCGGGCCTGAAGAAAGGCACCGTGATCACTGACGAAGTGCTGGACGGTCTGGAGCACGGCCAGTGGTTCAAGCTGCGCATGGCTGAAGATGCACTGAACGAGCAGCTGGAAAAGGCTCAGCAGTACATCGTCGACCGTCGCCGTCTGCTGGACGACAAGTTCGAAGACAAAGAAGCGCAAGCTGCAGCAGGGCGATGACCTGGCGCCGGGCGTACTGAAGATCGTCAAGGTTTACCTGGCAATCCGCCGTCGCATCCAGCCGGGTGACAAGATGGCCGGTCGTCACGGTAACAAAGGTGTTGTCTCGGTAATCATGCCGGTAGAAGACATGCCGCACGATGCCAACGGTACTCCGGTTGACGTCGTACTGAACCCGCTGGGCGTACCTTCGCGTATGAACGTTGGTCAGATCCTTGAAACCCACCTGGGCCTGGCGGCCAAGGGCCTGGGCGAGAAGATCGACCGCATGCTCGAAGAGCAGCGCAAAGCCGCTGAGCTGCGCGTGTTCCTGACCGAGGTCTACAACGAGATCGGCGGTCGTCAGGAAAACCTCGACGAGTTCACCGACGAAGAGATCCTGGCCCTGGCCAACAACCTGAAGAAAGGCGTGCCTATGGCTACCCCGGTCTTCGATGGTGCCAAGGAACGCGAGATCAAGGCCATGCTGAAGCTGGCCGACCTGCCAGAGAGCGGCCAGATGGTGCTGTTCGATGGCCGTACCGGCAACAAGTTCGAGCGCCCTGTGACCGTTGGTTACATGTACATGCTCAAGCTGAACCACTTGGTGGACGACAAGATGCACGCGCGTTCCACTGGTTCCTACAGTCTGGTTACCCAACAGCCGCTGGGTGGTAAGGCGCAGTTCGGTGGTCAGCGTTTCGGGGAGATGGAAGTGTGGGCGCTGGAAGCATACGGCGCGGCATACACCCTGCAAGAAATGCTCACAGTGAAGTCGGACGACGTGAACGGCCGTACCAAGATGTACAAGAACATCGTGGATGGCGATCACCGTATGGAGCCGGGCATGCCCGAGTCCTTCAACGTGTTGATCAAAGAGATCCGTTCGCTCGGTATCGATATCGATCTGGAAACCGAATAACACGTGACGCGAAGGGGAGTGGGGCAGGTAATGCCCGCTCCCTGCTCCGCCAGGAGGAAAGGCCTTGAAAGACCTACTGAATTTGCTGAAAAACCAGGGTCAAGTCGAAGAGTTCGACGCCATCCGTATCGGTCTGGCGTCGCCTGAAATGATCCGTTCGTGGTCGTTCGGTGAAGTTAAGAAGCCGGAAACCATCAACTACCGTACGTTCAAGCCTGAGCGCGACGGCCTGTTCTGCGCCAAGATCTTTGGCCCAGTCAAGGACTACGAGTGCCTGTGCGGCAAGTACAAGCGCCTCAAGCACCGCGGTGTGATCTGCGAGAAGTGCGGCGTTGAAGTTGCCTTGGCGAAGGTTCGTCGTGAGCGCATGGCGCACATCGAACTGGCCTCGCCAGTTGCTCACATCTGGTTCCTGAAATCGCTGCCGTCCCGTATCGGCTTGCTGATGGACATGACCCTGCGTGACATCGAGCGCGTGCTCTACTTCGAGAGCTATGTCGTTATCGATCCGGGCATGACCACCCTGGAGAAGGGCCAGCTGCTGAACGATGAGCAGTACTTCGAAGCGCTGGAAGAGTTCGGTGACGACTTCGACGCCCGCATGGGTGCCGAGGCTGTCCGCGAGCTGCTGCACGCTATCGACCTGGAGCACGAGATTGGCCGCCTGCGCGAAGAAATTCCGCAGACCAACTCGGAAACCAAGATCAAGAAGCTGTCCAAGCGCCTGAAGCTGATGGAAGCTTTCCAGGGCTCGGGCAACCTGCCTGAGTGGATGGTCCTGACCGTCCTGCCAGTGCTGCCGCCGGATCTGCGTCCGCTGGTACCGCTGGATGGTGGCCGCTTCGCGACCTCCGACCTGAACGACCTGTATCGTCGGGTGATCAACCGTAACAACCGTCTGAAGCGCCTGCTGGATCTGTCGGCGCCAGACATCATCGTGCGCAACGAAAAGCGCATGCTGCAGGAAGCGGTCGACGCCCTGCTGGACAACGGCCGTCGCGGTCGCGCCATCACTGGCTCGAACAAGCGTCCGCTGAAGTCCCTGGCTGACATGATCAAAGGTAAGCAAGGTCGTTTCCGTCAGAACTTGCTCGGTAAGCGCGTGGACTACTCCGGTCGTTCGGTAATTACCGTAGGCCCGACCCTGCGTCTGCACCAGTGCGGTCTGCCGAAGAAGATGGCCCTCGAGCTGTTCAAGCCGTTCATTTTCGGCAAGCTTGAAATGCGTGGTCTGGCGACCACCATCAAGGCTGCCAAGAAGATGGTCGAGCGCGAGCTGCCAGAGGTGTGGGACGTTCTCGCCGAAGTGATTCGCGAACACCCCGTACTGCTCAACCGTGCACCAACACTGCACCGTCTGGGTATCCAGGCCTTTGAGCCGGTACTGATCGAAGGTAAGGCTATTCAGCTGCACCCGCTGGTCTGTGCCGCGTACAACGCCGACTTCGACGGTGACCAGATGGCTGTTCACGTGCCGCTGACGCTGGAAGCCCAGCTCGAAGCGCGCGCGCTGATGATGTCGACCAACAACATCCTGTCGCCAGCCAACGGTGAGCCAATCATCGTTCCGTCGCAGGACGTTGTACTGGGTCTGTACTACATGACCCGTGAAGCCATCAACGCCAAGGGTGAAGGTCGCGTATTTGCCGACCTGCAGGAAGTCGACCGCGTATTCCGCGCCGGCGAGGCTGCCTTGCACGCGAAAATCAAGGTTCGTATCAACGAAACCGTGAAAGATCGTGATGGCAGCGTGACCAAGAACACCCGCATCGTCGACACCACCGTTGGCCGTGCGCTGCTGTTCCAGGTTGTACCGGCAGGTCTGCCGTACGACGTGGTCAACCAGCCGATGAAGAAGAAAGCGATCTCCAAGCTGATCAACCAGTGCTACCGCGTGGTGGGTCTGAAAGAGACCGTCATCTTCGCTGACCAACTGATGTACACCGGTTTCGCTTACTCCACCATCTCTGGCGTGTCCATTGGTGTGAACGACTTTGTCATCCCTGATGAGAAAGCGCGCATCATCAACAGCGCTACCGATGAAGTGAAGGAAATCGAGAGCCAGTACGCTTCCGGCCTGGTAACCCAGGGCGAGAAGTACAACAAAGTCATCGACTTGTGGTCCAAGGCGAACGACGAAGTGTCCAAGGCGATGATGGCCAACCTCTCGAAAGAGAAGGTCATCGACCGCGAGGGTAAGGAAGTCGAGCAAGAGTCCTTCAACTCGATGTACATGATGGCTGACTCGGGTGCGCGGGGTTCTGCGGCCCAGATCCGTCAGCTGGCCGGTATGCGTGGTCTGATGGCCAAGCCGGACGGCTCGATCATCGAGACGCCGATCACTGCGAACTTCCGTGAAGGTCTGAGCGTACTTCAGTACTTCATCTCGACTCACGGTGCTCGTAAGGGTCTGGCGGATACCGCCTTGAAGACTGCTAACTCCGGTTACCTGACTCGTCGTCTGGTAGACGTGGCGCAAGACCTGGTCGTGACCGAGATCGACTGCGGCACCGACCATGGCCTGCTGATGACTCCGCACATCGAAGGCGGTGACGTTGTAGAGCCGCTGGGTGAGCGTGTACTGGGTCGTGTAATCGCCCGTGACGTATTCAAGCCAGGTACCGAAGATGTCATCGTTCCAGCCGGTACGCTGGTCGACGAGCAGTGGGTCGAATTCATCGAGCTGAACAGCATCGACGAAGTTATCGTACGCTCGCCGATCAACTGCGAAACCCGCTACGGCATCTGCGCCAAGTGCTACGGTCGTGACCTGGCGCGTGGTCACCAGGTGAACATCGGTGAAGCTGTCGGCGTTATCGCTGCGCAGTCGATCGGTGAGCCGGGTACCCAGCTGACCATGCGTACGTTCCACATCGGTGGTGCTGCAAGCCGTACTTCGGCAGCTGACAGCGTCCAGGTTAAGAACGGCGGTATGGTGCGTCTGCACAACCTGAAGCAGGTTGAGCGTGCCGACGGCAACTTGGTTGCTGTATCGCGTTCCGGTGAGTTGGCCATCGCCGACGAATTCGGTCGTGAGCGTGAGCGTTACAAGCTGCCTTACGGTGCGGTGATTTCGGTCAAGGAAGGTGAAAAGGTCGAAGCTGGCGCCATCGTCGCCAAGTGGGACCCGCACACCCACCCGATCGTTACCGAGCTGAAAGGTACCGTGACCTTCGTGGGCATGGAAGAAAACATCACCATCAAGCGTCAGACCGATGAGCTGACCGGCTTGACCAACATTGAAGTACTGGACGTCAAGGATCGCCCTGCCGCAGGCAAGGAAATCCGTCCGGCAATCAAGATGGTCGATGCCAATGGCAAGGATCTGTACCTGCCTGGTACCGACGTACCGGCTCAGTACTTCCTGCCAGCCAACGCCCTCGTTGGTGTGGCTGACGGTGCCCAGATCGGTGTTGGTGACGTTATCGCGCGTATCCCGCAAGAAACGTCGAAAACCCGTGACATCACCGGTGGTCTGCCGCGCGTTGCCGACTTGTTCGAAGCGCGCCGTCCGAAAGAAGCCTCGATTCTGGCTGAAGTCAGCGGCACCATCGCATTCGGTAAAGAGACCAAGGGCAAGCGTCGCCTGGTAATCACTCCGACCGACGGTAGCGATCCGTACGAAGAGCTGATTCCGAAGTGGCGCCACCTGAACGTCTTCGAAGGTGAGCAGGTAAACCGCGGTGAAGTTATCTCCGACGGCCCGAGCGATCCGCACGACATCCTGCGTCTGCTGGGTGTGAGCGCGCTGGCGAAGTACATCGTCAACGAGATCCAGGACGTTTACCGTCTGCAAGGCGTGAAGATCAACGACAAGCACATCGAGACCATCCTGCGTCAGATGCTGCGCAAGGTCGAGATCTCCGAGTCGGGCGATTCCAGCTTCATCAAGGGCGACCAGATGGAACTGACTCACGTACTGGTCGAGAACGAGCGTCTCGCCGGCGAGGACAAGTTCATCTCGAAGTTCACTCGCGTGCTGCTGGGTATCACCAAGGCGTCGCTGTCGACCGAATCGTTCATCTCCGCGGCTTCCTTCCAGGAAACCACCCGCGTACTGACCGAAGCGGCGGTAACCGGCAAGCGCGATTACCTGCGCGGCCTGAAAGAGAACGTGGTCGTGGGTCGTCTGATCCCGGCTGGTACTGGTCTGGCCTACCACAGCGAGCGCAAGCGTCGCCGTGATGCCGACAAGCCGCTGCGCGTAAGTGCCAGTGAGGTGGAAGCCGCACTGACCGAAGCGCTGAATTCCAGCGGTAACTAAGTACAGGGCAGGGCCCCGACCAGCCTCGAACGGGCATCGGCGACATAAAATGTTGCCGATGATCGGGCGGGGTTGGTCGGGGCCTCGTCTTGACTGGGTGCAAGATCCTCTTTAGACTTTTGTACCCTTAAATTTGGTGAGGCTCCGTCTCGCCAATTTTTGGCTTTCTTGCAAGACAATAGAGTCGCAAGACAATCAGTGGAGCTAGTAGATGGCAACTATCAACCAGCTGGTACGTCAGCCGCGTAAGCGTTCGGTCGAGAAGTCCGACGTTCCTGCGCTGCAGAACTGCCCGCAACGTCGTGGCGTGTGCACCCGTGTGTACACCACCACGCCGAAAAAACCTAACTCGGCACTGCGTAAAGTATGCCGTGTGCGTCTGACCAACGGTTTCGAGGTTTCCTCGTACATCGGTGGTGAAGGCCACAACCTGCAAGAGCACAGCGTCGTCCTGATCCGTGGCGGCCGTGTAAAAGACTTGCCAGGTGTTCGTTACCACACCGTTCGCGGCTCTCTGGATACTTCGGGCGTTAAAGGCCGTAACCAGGGTCGTTCGAAGTACGGTACCAAGCGTCCGAAGTAATCGGCCGTTTGCAGACATCCATTTTTTTGAGTCGATAAGAGTAAGGTCGGGCAGGGGTCGAAGACCCACGTCCCGGGCTAACCTGAAGACCGTTTGAGGGCTTATCATGCCAAGACGTCGTGTAGCAGCAAAACGTGAGATCCTTGACGATCCGAAGTACGGATCCCAGATCCTCGCCAAGTTCATGAACCACGTGATGGAAAGCGGCAAGAAGGCCGTAGCCGAGCGCATCGTTTACGGTGCCCTGGATACCGTCAAAGCACGCAAGAACAGCGACCCCCTGGAAATCTTCGAGAAAGCTCTCGACGCCATCGCTCCGCTGGTCGAAGTTAAGTCCCGTCGTGTAGGCGGTGCTACTTACCAGGTTCCGGTTGAAGTTCGTCCATCCCGTCGTAACGCTCTGGCAATGCGCTGGCTCGTAGACTACGCCCGCAAGCGCGGCGAGAAGTCGATGGCTCTGCGTTTGGCCGGCGAACTGCTGGATGCTGCCGAAGGCAAGGGTGCTGCAGTCAAGAAGCGTGAAGACGTTCACCGTATGGCTGAAGCCAACAAAGCGTTCTCGCACTACCGCTTCTAATTCAAGCATCAATCATTTTGCGAGGGCTTTATGGCTCGTACTACAGCAATTAACCGCTACCGTAACATTGGTATCTGTGCCCACGTTGACGCGGGCAAGACCACCACTACCGAGCGGATCCTGTTCTACACAGGTCTGAGCCACAAAATGGGCGAGGTGCATGACGGCGCCGCGACCACCGACTGGATGGTGCAGGAGCAGGAGCGGGGTATCACCATTACCTCCGCTGCCGTTACCACCTTCTGGAAAGGCTCCGTTGGTCAGTATGACAACTACCGTGTAAACGTTATCGACACCCCCGGCCACGTTGACTTCACCATTGAAGTAGAGCGTTCGCTGCGCGTACTCGACGGCGCGGTCGTTGTGTTCTGCGGTACCTCCGGTGTTGAGCCTCAGTCCGAAACCGTATGGCGTCAGGCCAACAAATACGGCGTTCCACGTGTTGTTTACGTGAACAAGATGGACCGTGCCGGTGCAAACTTCCTGCGCGTCGTAGGTCAGATCAAGAACCGTCTGGGTCACACCCCGGTTCCTGTTCAGCTGGCCATCGGTTCGGAAGATAACTTCCAGGGTCAGGTCGACCTGATCAAGATGAAGGCTATCTACTGGAACGACGACGACAAGGGTACCACCTATCGCGAGGAAGAAATTCCTGCCGATATGCTGGAGCTGGCTCAAGAGTGGCGCTCCAACATGGTTGAAGCGGCTGCCGAGTCCAGCGAAGAGCTGATGAACAAGTACCTGGAAGGCGAAGAGCTGACCGTCGAAGAGATCAAGGCCGGTCTGCGCGCGCGCACCCTGGCTAGCGAAATCGTACCGGCCGTCTGCGGTTCGTCGTTCAAGAACAAGGGCGTTCCCCTGGTTCTCGACGCCGTCATCGACTACCTGCCTGCTCCGACCGAGATCCCTGCAATCCAGGGTATCAATCCGGACGACAAAGAGCTGGACAAAGAAGATCCGGCTGTTCGTAAAGATGTGCGTCACGCTGACGACGACGAGCCGTTCTCGGCTCTGGCGTTCAAGATCGCGACTGACCCGTTCGTGGGTACTCTGACCTTCGTTCGCGTCTACTCGGGCGTTCTGACCTCTGGTGACTCGGTCATCAACTCGGTCAAAGGTAAGAAAGAGCGCGTTGGCCGTATGGTGCAGATGCACGCCAACCAGCGTGAAGAGATCAAGGAAGTGCGCGCTGGCGACATCGCCGCACTGATCGGTATGAAGGACGTGACCACGGGCGAAACCCTGTGCAACGCCGACAAGCCAATCATTCTTGAGCGTATGGACTTCCCTGAGCCGGTTATTTCGCTCTCCGTAGAGCCGAAAACCAAGGCTGACCAGGAGAAGATGGGTATTGCACTGGGCAAGCTGGCCCAGGAAGACCCGTCGTTCCGCGTCAAGACCGACGAAGAGACTGGCCAGACCATCATCTCGGGCATGGGTGAGCTGCACTTGGACATCCTCGTTGATCGCATGAAGCGCGAATTCAACGTCGAAGCCAACATCGGCAAGCCGCAGGTTTCGTACCGCGAGAAGATCACCAAGTCCAACGTCGAGATCGAAGGCAAGTTCGTTCGTCAGTCGGGCGGTCGTGGTCAGTTCGGTCACTGCTGGATCCGTTTCTCGGAGCCAGAAGTCGACGAGAAAGGCAACATCACCGAAGGTCTGGTGTTCTCCAACGAAGTCGTTGGTGGTGTAATTCCTAAGGAATTCATCGCCCCGATCCAGAAGGGTATCGAAGAGCAGATGAAGAACGGCGTTGTTGCCGGCTATCCTCTGATCGGCCTGAAGGCCGCGGTATTCGACGGTTCGTACCACGACGTCGACTCCAACGAAATGGCGTTCAAGATCGCTGCTTCGATGGCGACCAAACAGCTGGCCACTAAAGGCGGCGGTGTGGTTCTCGAGCCGATCATGAAGGTCGAAGTTGTAACCCCGGAAGACTACCTGGGTGACGTGATGGGTGACCTGAACCGTCGTCGTGGTCTGGTCCAGGGTATGGATGAATCGGTCTCTGGCCGTGTCGTCCGTGCTGAAGTACCGCTCGGAGAAATGTTCGGTTACGCAACCGACGTTCGTTCCATGTCTCAGGGTCGCGCAAGCTACTCCATGGAATTCTCCAAATACGCCGAAGCTCCGTCGAACATCGTCGAAGCACTCGTTAAAAAACAAGGCTAATCCCCTTTAGGCAAGAGGTTCACTGTCGTGGCTAAAGAAAAATTTGATCGTTCCCTTCCCCACGTTAACGTCGGCACCATCGGCCACGTTGACCACGGTAAGACCACTCTGACCGCAGCTCTGACTCGCGTTTGCTCCGAAGTTTTCGGTTCGGCAATCGTTGAGTTCGACAAGATCGACTCGGCTCCGGAAGAAAAAGCGCGCGGTATCACCATCAACACCGCTCACGTTGAGTACAACTCGACCATTCGTCACTACGCTCACGTTGACTGCCCAGGTCACGCTGACTACGTGAAGAACATGATCACCGGTGCTGCCCAGATGGACGGCGCGATCCTGGTTTGCTCGGCCGCCGATGGTCCGATGCCACAAACCCGTGAGCACATCCTGCTGTCCCGTCAGGTTGGCGTTCCGTACATCGTGGTCTTCCTGAACAAGGCTGACCTGGTAGACGACGCTGAGCTGCTGGAACTGGTCGAGATGGAAGTTCGCGACCTGCTGTCCACCTACGACTTCCCAGGCGACGACACTCCGATCATCATCGGTTCCGCTCGTATGGCCCTGGAAGGCAAAGACGACAACGAAATGGGCACTACCGCTGTTAAGAAGCTGGTAGAGACTCTGGACAGCTACATTCCTGAGCCAGTTCGTGCCATCGACCAGCCGTTCCTGATGCCGATCGAAGACGTATTCTCGATCTCGGGTCGTGGTACCGTTGTTACCGGTCGTATCGAGCGTGGTATCGTCCGCGTTCAGGATCCGCTGGAAATCGTTGGTCTGCGTGACACCACCACCACCACCTGCACCGGCGTTGAGATGTTCCGCAAGCTGCTGGACGAAGGTCGTGCTGGCGAGAACTGCGGCGTTCTGCTGCGTGGTACCAAGCGTGACGACGTTGAGCGTGGCCAGGTTCTGGTCAAGCCAGGTTCGGTCAAGCCGCACACCAAGTTCACCGCAGAAGTCTACGTTCTGTCGAAGGAAGAAGGCGGTCGTCACACTCCGTTCTTCAAAGGCTACCGTCCTCAGTTCTACTTCCGTACCACTGACGTGACCGGTAACTGCGAACTGCCGGAAGGCGTTGAAATGGTAATGCCAGGTGACAACATTCAGATGACTGTTACCCTGATCAAGACCATCGCAATGGAAGACGGTCTGCGCTTCGCTATCCGTGAAGGCGGTCGTACCGTCGGCGCCGGCGTTGTGGCCAAAATCATCGAGTAATCACTCGACCGATTGAAAAAACCCCCGCTCAGCGGGGGTTTTTTTTATTGGGTTGACACTAAATGGGGGCGTCTATAGAATCACGCCTCCTTTTAGCGGGCGTAGTGCGTCCGTTGGGAACAGCCTGGAGTCTGAAATCCAATGCAAAATCAGCAAATCCGTATCAGGTTGAAGGCTTTCGACCATCGCCTGATCGACCAATCCACCCAGGAAATCGTGGAAACCGCGAAACGTACTGGTGCACAAGTGCGTGGTCCAATTCCACTGCCTACCCGCAAAGAGCGTTTCACCGTTCTGGTCTCTCCGCACGTCAACAAAGACGCGCGTGACCAGTACGAGATTCGCACTCATAAGCGTGTTCTGGACATCGTCCAGCCAACGGATAAAACCGTTGACGCGCTGATGAAGCTTGATCTGGCGGCAGGTGTGGAAGTACAGATCAGCCTCGGCTAAGACTTCGGTCTAGTCGTGTAACGCTCTGAAATGGGCGGCCATAGCGGGTGAAAGCCCCGTACACTCATGAGGTTTACAACATGACTATTGGTGTAATCGGTCGCAAGTGCGGTATGACCCGCATTTTCACCGAAGAAGGTGTCTCCATTCCGGTCACGGTCATTGAGATCGAGCCGAATCGCGTCACCCAGTTCAAAACTGAAGAAACCGATGGCTACCGTGCAGTGCAAGTCACTGTCGGCGAGCGTCGTGCTTCGCGTGTGACTGCCGCTCAGGCAGGCCACTTCGCCAAGGCCAACGTTGCCGCTGGTCGCGGTGTTTGGGAGTTCCGTCTTGAAGAAGGCGATTTCCAGGCTGGCGATCTGATCAAAGCTGAACTCTTCACTGCAGGCCAGCTGGTTGACGTTACTGGTCAGTCCAAAGGTAAAGGCTTCGCCGGTACCATCAAGCGCTGGAACTTCCGTGGTCAGGACAACACCCACGGTAACTCCGTGTCGCACCGTGTTCCTGGTTCCATCGGCCAGTGCCAGACTCCTGGTCGTGTGTTCAAGGGCAAGAAGATGTCCGGTCACATGGGCGCCGAGCGCGTGACTGTTCAGTCCCTGGAAGTAGTTCGCGTAGACGCTGAACGCAACCTGCTGCTGATCAAGGGTGCCGTACCTGGCGCTACTGGCGGCGACGTGGTTGTACGTCCAGCTGTCAAGGCTCGCGGTTAAGGGGAAACTGACATGCAACTTAATGTAAATGACGCTCAGGCGATCGAAGTTTCCGAACTGACTTTCGGTGGCGAATTCAACGAGACGCTGGTTCACCAAGCAGTCGTGGCCTACATGGCCGGCGGCCGTCAGGGTACCAAGCAGCAGAAGACCCGTTCCGACGTGGCTGGTGGCGGTAAGCGCCCATGGCGTCAGAAGGGTACTGGTCGTGCTCGTGCTGGTACCACTCGTGGTCCGATCTGGCGTGGCGGTGGTGCAACCTTCGCAGCTCGCCCTCAAGATCACTCGCAAAAGCTCAACAAGAAGATGTACCGCGCAGCTCTGCGCTCCATCCTCGCTGAGCTGGTGCGTAGCGACCGTCTGGTCGTGGTTCAGGACTTCGCTGTTGAAGCACCGAAAACCAAAGATCTGCTGAACAAGCTGAACGGCATGGGTCTGAGCGACGTACTGATCGTCTCCGACGCTGTTGATCAGAACCTGTACCTGGCTGCTCGCAACCTGCCGCACGTCGACGTACGTGACGTACAGGGTTCCGACCCGGTCAGTCTGATCGCATACGAGAAAGTGTTGATCACTGTCTCGGCCGTGAAGAAATTCGAGGAGCTGCTGGGATGAACCAGGAACGCGTATTTAAAGTCCTCCTTGGCCCGCACGTTTCCGAGAAGGCTACCGTTCTGGCTGAGAAAAAAGGCCAGTTCGTATTCAAGGTTGCTACCGATGCAACCAAGCTGGAAATCAAGAAAGCTGTCGAAGGCCTGTTCAACGTAAAAGTTGAAAACGTGTCGACTGTTAACGTTCTGGGTAAAACCAAGCGTACCGCACGTGGTCTGGGCAAGCGTAATGACTGGAAGAAGGCGATCGTATCCCTTCAGCCAGGCCAAGATCTCGATTTCAGCAGCAGTGCTGAGTAAGGAAGGGGTGCATCATGGCAATCGTTAAATGCAAACCGACTTCCCCTGGCCGCCGTTTCGTGGTCAAGGTGGTCAACAAGGAGCTGCACAAAGGCGCTCCTCACGCACCGCTGCTCGAGAAGAAATCGAAGTCTGGTGGTCGTAACAACAATGGCCGCATTACCACTCGTCACGTTGGTGGTGGTCATAAGCAGCATTACCGTCTGGTCGACTTCCGTCGCAACGACAAAGATGGCATTCCAGCCACTGTCGAGCGTATCGAATACGATCCAAACCGTACTGCTCACATCGCCCTGCTGTGCTATGCAGACGGTGAGCGTCGCTACATCATCGCCCCTAAAGGCGTGAGCGCTGGTGACCAGCTGATCGCAGGTGCCCTGGCCCCAATCAAGGCCGGTAACTCCCTGCAACTGCGTAACATCCCAGTAGGTAGCACCATTCACGGCGTCGAACTGAAGCCGGGTAAAGGTGCTCAGATCGCTCGTTCCGCTGGTGCTTCGGCTCAGCTGATCGCTCGTGACGGCGTATACGTGACTCTGCGTCTGCGTTCCGGTGAGATGCGTAAAGTACTGGCTGAATGCCGTGCGACCCTGGGCGAAGTCTCGAACTCCGAGCACAGCCTGCGTTCGCTGGGTAAAGCTGGTGCCAAACGCTGGCGCGGCGTTCGCCCAACCGTTCGTGGCGTTGCCATGAACCCGGTTGACCACCCGCATGGTGGTGGTGAAGGTCGTACCTCCGGTGGTCGTCATCCGGTATCGCCATGGGGCTTCCCAACCAAGGGTGCTAAAACCCGTGGTAATAAGCGTACCGACAACATGATCGTCCGTCGTCGCAAGTAACTAGAGGGATACGACAGTGCCACGTTCTCTGAAAAAAGGTCCTTTTATCGATCTTCACCTGTTGAAGAAGGTCGAAGTGGCGGTGGAGAAGAACGATCGCAAGCCAGTTAAAACCTGGTCGCGTCGCTCGATGATCCTGCCACAAATGGTCGGTCTGACCATCGCGGTTCACAACGGTCGCCAGCATGTTCCAGTTCTCGTGAACGAAGACATGGTCGGCCACAAACTGGGCGAGTTCGCCGGTACCCGCACCTATCGCGGGCACGTGGCTGACAAGAAAGCCAAGCGTTAAGGGGTAAGGAAATGGAAGTAGCCGCTAAGTTGTCGGGCGCTCGCATCTCCGCCCAGAAAGCCCGCTTGGTCGCCGACCAGATCCGCGGGAAGAAGGTGGGCGAAGCGCTCAACCTGTTGGCCTTCAGCAGCAAAAAAGCCGCTGAAATCATGAAGAAAGTCCTCGAGTCGGCCGTTGCCAACGCCGAACACAACGAAGGCGCAGACGTTGATGACCTGAAGGTCTCCACCGTCTTCGTCAACGAAGGGCGTTCGCTGAAGCGCATCATGCCACGTGCCAAAGGCCGTGCTGATCGCATCGTCAAGCGGTCTTGCCATATCACTGTCAAGGTTGCGGACAAGTAACGGAGTCGATCAGATGGGTCAGAAAGTACATCCCACTGGCATTCGCCTGGGAATCGTCAAGGAGCACACCTCCGTCTGGTACGCAGACGGTGCTACTTACGCAGATTACCTGTTGAAGGATCTGAAAACGCGTGAGTACCTCCAAGACAAACTAAAAAGCGCGTCCGTAAGCCGTATCGATATTCATCGTCCGGCTCAAACTGCACGCATCACCATCCACACCGCTCGTCCCGGTATCGTTATCGGTAAGAAAGGTGAAGATGTCGAGAAGCTGCGTCAGGACCTGACCAAGCAGATGGGTGTGCCTGTGCACATCAACATCGAAGAGATCCGCAAGCCGGAACTCGACGCTATGCTGGTTGCGCAGAGCGTAGCTCAGCAGCTGGAACGCCGCGTAATGTTCCGTCGCGCCATGAAGCGCGCAGTACAGAACGCCATGCGTATTGGTGCCAAGGGCATCAAGATCCAGGTGAGCGGTCGTCTCGGCGGTGCTGAGATTGCTCGTACCGAGTGGTATCGCGAAGGTCGTGTGCCTCTGCACACCCTGCGTGCCGATATCGACTACAACACCTACGAAGCTCACACCACTTACGGTGTGATCGGTGTGAAGGTTTGGATCTTCAAAGGCGAAGTTATTGGTGGTCGCCAAGAAGAACTGAAACCACAAGCACCAGCGCCTCGTAAAAAAGCTGCTAAGTAAGGGGTACGCCAAATGTTGCAACCAAAGCGTACAAAATTCCGCAAGCAGATGACTGGCCACAACCGTGGTCTGGCACTGCGCGGTAGCAAAGTCAGCTTCGGCGAATTCGCTCTGAAAGCTGTTGCTCGCGGTCGCCTCACCGCTCGCCAGATCGAGTCCGCACGTCGTGCGCTGACCCGTCACGTTAAACGTGGCGGTAAGATCTGGATCCGTGTGTTCCCGGACAAGCCGATCTCCAAGAAGCCTCTCGAGGTTCGTATGGGTAAAGGTAAGGGCTCCGTGGAATACTGGGTTGCCCAGATTCAGCCAGGCAAAGTCCTGTACGAGATCGAGGGTGTTTCTGAAGAGCTGGCGCGCGAAGCTTTCGCCCTGGCTGCTGCAAAGCTGCCTCTCGCCACCTCCTTTGTTAAGCGGACGGTGATGTGATGAAAGCGAATGAACTTCGTGAAAAATCGGCACAGCAGCTGAACGAGCAACTGCTCGGCTTGCTGCGCGACCAGTTCAATCTGCGTATGCAGAAAGCAACTGGCCAGTTGGGGCAGTCGCACCTGCTCTCGCAAGTTAAGCGTGACATCGCTCGCGTGAAAACTGTGCTCAACCAGCAGGCAGGTAAGTGATCATGGCTGAAGCTGAAAAAACCGTCCGTACGCTGACTGGCCGTGTCGTCAGCGACAAAATGGACAAGACCATCACCGTACTGATCGAGCGTCGCGTAAAGCACCCGATCTACGGTAAATACGTTAAGCGTTCGACTAAGCTGCACGCGCACGACGAATCCAACCAGTGCAAGATCGGCGACAAGGTTTCCATCCGTGAAACCCGTCCGCTGGCCAAGACCAAGTCCTGGGCACTGGTTGAAGTCCTCGAACGCGCTGTTGAAGTCTAAGGGCTAGGGGTCGGAGAAATTTTATGATTCAGACTCAATCCATGCTCGATGTGGCCGATAACAGCGGCGCTCGTCGCGTCATGTGCATCAAGGTGCTCGGCGGTTCGCACCGTCGTTACGCCGGCATCGGTGACATCATCAAGGTTACCGTCAAGGAAGCAATTCCACGCGGTAAGGTCAAAAAAGGCCAAGTGATGACCGCTGTTGTCGTGCGCACCCGTCACGGTGTTCGTCGCGCTGACGGTTCCATCATTCGTTTCGACGGCAACGCTGCTGTTCTGCTGAACAACAAGCAAGAGCCGATCGGCACTCGCATCTTCGGGCCAGTGACCCGTGAACTTCGTACTGAGAAGTTCATGAAGATCGTCTCGCTCGCCCCTGAAGTGCTGTAAGGAGATCCGACATGCAAAAGATTCGTCGTGACGACGAGATCATCGTGATCGCCGGCAAAGACAAAGGTAAGCGCGGTAAGGTGCTGAAGGTTCTCGCTGATGACCGTCTGGTCATCGGTGGTGTGAACCTGGTCAAGCGTCATACCAAGCCTAACCCGATGGCGGGCGTACAGGGCGGTATCGTCGAGAAAGAAGCGCCTCTGCACGCTTCCAACGTTGCCATCTTCAACGGCGAAACCAACAAGGCTGACCGCGTTGGTTTCAAAGTAGAAGACGGTAAAAAAATTCGTGTCTTCAAGTCGACCCAAAAAGCGGTTGATGCTTGAACACTGCTAGGTAGAAGACCATGGCACGACTGAAAGAGATTTACCGGAACGAAATCGCTCCTAAGCTTAAGGAAGAACTTAAGCTGTCGAACGTGATGGAAGTTCCGCGCGTTACCAAGATCACCCTGAACATGGGTCTGGGCGAAGCGATCGGCGACAAGAAAGTCATCGAGCACGCTGTTGCCGACCTGGAAAAGATCACCGGTCAAAAGCCGGTCGTGACTTTCGCTCGCAAATCCATCGCTGGCTTCAAAGTCCGCGAAGGCTGGCCGATCGGCGTCAAGGTGACCCTGCGTAGCGACAAGATGTACGAATTCCTGGACCGCCTGCTGGCGATCTCCCTGCCTCGGGTTCGCGACTTCCGCGGCCTGAATGCCAAGTCCTTCGATGGCCGTGGCAACTACAGCATGGGCGTGAAAGAGCAGATCATCTTCCCGGAAATCGATTACGACAAGATCGATGCTCTGCGCGGTTTGGACATCACCCTGACCACCACTGCTCGTTCGGACGACGAAGGCCGCGCTCTGCTGCGTGCTTTCAAGTTCCCGTTCCGCAACTGATTGGAGTAGGAAAATGGCCAAGAAGAGCATGAAAAACCGCGAGCTGAAGCGTCAGCTCACGGTAGCCAAGTTCGCTAAGAAGCGTGCTGAGCTGAAAGCGACCATCGTCAACGTTAACGCCTCTCCAGAAGAGCGTTTCGCTGCCGTTGTCGCTCTGCAGAAGCAGCCGCGTGATGCCAGCGCTGCGCGTCTGCGCAACCGTTGCCGCCTGACCGGTCGTCCTCACGGTGTATACCGTAAGTTCGGCCTGGGCCGTAACATGCTGCGTCAAGCTGCAATGCGCGGTGACGTACCAGGTCTGGTTAAAGCCTCCTGGTAATCGCTGCAGGCAAGATCCTGGTGGAAGGGGAGCAATCTTCCGACCGCCGGTGACCTTGCCATCAAACAAGCCCCTATATGGGGCTTGTTTCGTTTCTGCCTTGTGTCTAGAATGACCGGCTCACCTGAGCCTGGGTTTTTTGCCCAATCCGCTCGGGTGGTTGTCATAGCCGCAAGGCTAATAATTCTTGTATCAGGAGCATCTAGCCCATGAGTATGCAGGACCCGTTAGCGGACATGCTAACTCGCATCCGTAATGCCCAGATGGCTGAAAAGTCCGTCGTAAGCATGCCTTCCTCTACCCTGAAGGTCGCGGTTGCCAAAGTTCTGAAGGACGAAGGTTACATCGCTGGCTACCAGGTAACTGGTGAGGCCAAGCCTTCCCTGTCGATCGAACTGAAGTACTTCGAAGGCCGTCCGGTCATCGAGGAACTGAAGCGCTCCAGCCGTCCAGGCCTGCGCCAGTACAAGGCCGTCACCGATCTGCCGAAAGTACGTGGCGGTCTGGGCGTGTCTATCGTCTCCACCAACAAAGGTGTGATGACTGATCGCGCTGCGCGCGCTGCCGGTGTCGGCGGCGAAGTTCTGTGCACAGTGTTCTAAGGGGGGATAGACATGTCTCGCGTCGCTAAGAACCCCGTTAAGCTGCCATCCGGTGTCGAAGTCAAATTCGCTGGCCAGCAGCTTTCGGTGAAGGGTGCTAAAGGCACTCTCGAACTGAACGTTCACTCGTCTGTTGAAGTTACCGAAGAGTCTGGTGAGCTGCGTTTCGTCGCTCGCAATGGTGACCAGCAAGCTCGTGCCATGGCCGGTACTACCCGTGCCCTGGTCAACAACATGGTCCAAGGCGTAAGCCAAGGCTTCGAGCGTAAGCTCCAGCTGGTCGGTGTTGGTTACAAGGCACAGGCCAAGGGCACCGTCCTGAACCTGGCCCTGGGCTTCTCTCACCCAGTGGACTACGAACTGCCAGCCGGTATCACCGCTGAAACACCTAGCCAGACCGACATCCTGATCAAGGGTATCGATAAGCAGCTGGTAGGTCAGGTGGCCGCTGAAATCCGCGACTTCCGTCCGCCAGAGCCTTACAAAGGTAAAGGTGTGCGTTACGCGGACGAAGTAGTCCGTCGTAAAGAAGCCAAGAAGAAGTAGGGCCTAGTAAATGACCGACAAAAAAGTTATTCGACTGCGTCGCGCTCGCAAAGCACGTCTCAAGATGCACGAACTCGAAGTCGTGCGCCTGTGCGTGTTCCGCTCCTCGCAGCACATCTACGCCCAGGTCATTTCGGCCGACGGCAGCAAGGTTCTGGCAAGCGCCTCGACCTTGGACAAAGACCTGCGTGATGGCGCCACTGGCAACATCGACGCGGCCACTAAGGTTGGCAAGCTGGTAGCTGAGCGTGCGAAAGCCGCCGGTGTATCTCAAGTTGCCTTTGACCGTTCCGGCTTCAAGTACCATGGCCGCGTCAAAGCGCTGGCTGATGCTGCTCGTGAAGGCGGGCTGGAGTTCTAAGTTATGGCAAATAACGATCAAAAGCGCGACGAAGGCTACATCGAGAAGCTGGTTCAAGTTAACCGCGTTGCCAAAACCGTAAAAGGCGGCCGTATCTTCACCTTCACCGCGCTGACCGTGGTAGGTGATGGTAAAGGTCGTGTTGGCTTCGGCCGTGGCAAGTCGCGCGAAGTACCAGCCGCGATCCAGAAAGCCATGGAAGCTGCTCGCCGCAACATGATTCAGGTTGACCTGAAGGGCACCACCCTGCAGTACGCCACCAAGGCTGCCCACGGCGCCTCGAAGGTTTACATGCAGCCTGCCTCGGAAGGTACCGGTATCATCGCCGGTGGCGCAATGCGTGCTGTCCTGGAAGTTGCTGGTGTTCAGAACGTTCTGGCCAAGTGCTACGGTTCGACCAACCCAGTGAACGTGGTTTACGCCACCTTCAAGGGTCTGAAAGCCATGCAATCTCCTGAATCCATTGCTGCCAAGCGCGGCAAGAGCGTCGAGGAGATCTTCTGATCATGGCAACCGTAAAAGTAACGCTGATCAAGAGCGTCTCGGGCCGTCTGCCTAACCACAAGTTGTGCGTTAAAGGCCTGGGTCTGCGTCGTATCGGTCACACTGTAGAAGTCCAGGATACTCCCGAGAACCGCGGGATGATCAACAAGGCTTACTACATGCTGAAGGTCGAGGGCTAATCGATGAAACTCAATGATCTGAGTCCAGCGCCGGGTTCCCGTCGCGAGAAGCATCGTCCAGGTCGTGGTATCGGTAGCGGTCTGGGTAAGACCGGCGGCCGTGGCCACAAAGGTCAGACTTCCCGTTCGGGTGGTTCGATCGCTCCTGGCTTCGAAGGCGGTCAACAGCCGCTGCACCGTCGTCTGCCGAAGTTCGGCTTCGTTTCCCTGAAAGCCATGGACCGCGCAGAAGTGCGTCTGTCCGAGCTGGCCAAAGTGGAAGGCGACGTGATCTCCGTGCAATCCCTGAAGGATGCCAACGTGATCAACCAGCACATTCAGCGTGTGAAAATCATGCTGTCTGGCGAAGTTACTCGCGCAGTCACCATCAAGGGCATCGCAGCCACCAAGGGTGCGCGTGCGGCTATCGAAGCAGCTGGCGGCAAATTCGAGGAATAAATGGCTAAGCAAGGTGCTCTCTCTTCGCTCGGTAAGGGCGGGATGTCGGAACTCTGGGCTCGTCTGCGCTTTCTGTTCATGGCGATCATCGTCTATCGGATAGGTGCGCATATCCCGGTTCCCGGCATCAATCCGGACCGTCTGGCGGATCTGTTTCGGCAGAATGAGGGGACCATTCTTAGCTTGTTCAACATGTTTTCCGGTGGCGCGCTCGAGCGCATGAGCATCTTTGCACTGGGGATCATGCCGTACATTTCGGCATCGATCATCATGCAGCTGATGACCGCGGTCAGCCCGCAACTGGAGCAGTTGAAGAAGGAAGGTGAAGCTGGCCGTCGCAAGATCAGCCAGTACACCCGCTACGGCACCGTTATCCTGGCACTGGTTCAAGCCATTGGCATGTCCATTGGCCTGGCCAACCAGGGCGTGGCGTTTTCTGTGGGCCTGGGCTTCCATGTCGTCGCCGTCTCCACCTTCGTGGCAGGCGCGATGTTCATGATGTGGCTGGGCGAGCAGATCACCGAGCGCGGTGTGGGCAACGGTATCTCGATGTTGATCTTCGCAGGTATCGTTGCCGGTCTTCCGAGAGCAATCGGGCAGTCTTTCGAGTCTGCACGCACAGGCGATATCAACATTTTCGCCTTGGTCGCTATCGGTTTGCTGGCAGTAGCGATTATCGGTTTCGTGGTGTTCATTGAGCGTGGTCAGCGTCGTATCGCCGTTCACTACGCCAAGCGTCAGCAGGGCCGCAAGGTCTTCGCTGCGCAGACCAGCCACTTGCCGTTGAAGGTGAACATGGCGGGGGTTATCCCGGCCATTTTCGCGAGCAGCATTTTGCTGTTCCCGGCTTCGCTGGGTGCCTGGTTCGGTCAGTCCGAAGGTATGGGCTGGCTGCAGGACATCTCGCAGTCGATCGCTCCTGGTCAGCCGTTGAACATTCTGCTGTTTAGTGCAGGGATCATTTTCTTCTGCTTCTTCTACACAGCATTGATGTTCAATCCGAAAGACGTAGCGGAAAACCTGAAGAAGTCCGGTGCCTTTATTCCGGGTATCCGTCCTGGTGAGCAGTCGGCGCGCTACATTGATGGCGTTCTGACCCGTTTGACCATGTTCGGTGCTCTTTACATGATGGCCGTCTGCCTTCTGCCCCAGTTCCTGGTGGTGGCAGCAAATGTGCCGTTCTACCTTGGCGGGACCTCGTTGCTGATTGTGGTAGTGGTTGTGATGGACTTCATGTCCCAAGTACAATCGCACCTCGTTTCGCACCAGTACGAATCCCTGATGAAGAAAGCCAACCTGAAAGGCTACGGTGGCAGCGGTCTGCTGCGCTGATACGCCCCTAAGGTTCGAGGAGTCGGTAATGAAAGTTCGTGCATCGGTGAAAAAGCTGTGCCGTAACTGCAAGATCATCCGTCGCGAAGGCGTCGTACGAGTGATCTGCAGCGCGGAACCGCGTCACAAACAGCGCCAAGGCTGAGTGTGATCTGCGCTTCAAACCCAGCAGCTAGTGTGCTGCTGGGTTGATTATTCGTTTCTACAGCGATATTATCTCGCGCCCTATTTCTTGGCTTCCGGGGCGTAGGTAGCTGTCAATTGGAGTCCCACTGAATGGCCCGTATTGCAGGCGTCAACATTCCAGATAACAAGCATACTGTTATCTCGCTGACCTACATCTATGGTGTCGGTCGCACAACTGCACAGAAGATCTGTGCAGACGCTGGTGTAAATCCAGCCGCTAAGATCAAGGATCTGAGCGACGAGCAAATCGAAACCCTGCGTGGCGAAGTTGCGAAGTTCACCACCGAAGGTGACCTGCGTCGTGACATCAACATGAAGATCAAGCGCTTGATGGACCTGGGTTGCTACCGCGGCCTGCGTCATCGTAAAGGTCTGCCGGTTCGCGGTCAGCGCACCAAGACCAACGCACGCACCCGTAAGGGCCCGCGTAAGCCGATCCGCAAGTAATCGCCCAGGAATATAGACATGGCAAAACCTGCTGCTCGTCCTCGTAAGAAAATCAAAAAGACAGTGGTTGATGGCATCGCCCACATCCATGCGTCTTTCAACAACACCATCGTGACCATCACCGACCGTCAGGGCAATGCTTTGTCCTGGGCGACCTCCGGTGGTTCGGGTTTCCGTGGTTCGCGCAAATCCACCCCGTTCGCAGCTCAGATCGCTGCTGAGCGTGCTGGTCAAGCTGCGCTGGAATACGGTCTGAAGAACCTCGACGTTAACGTCAAGGGTCCAGGTCCAGGTCGTGAGTCCGCCGTTCGTGCATTGAACAGCTGCGGCTACAAGATCGCCAGCATCACCGACGTGACGCCTATCCCGCATAACGGGTGCCGTCCGCCGAAGAAGCGTCGCGTGTAATCAGGAGACAGAAGAATGGCACGTTACATTGGTCCAAAATGCAAACTGTCTCGTCGTGAAGGCACCGATCTGTTCCTGAAGAGCGGCGTTCGCGCTCTGGAATCGAAGTGCAACATCGAAGCAGCCCCAGGTATCCACGGCCAGCGCCGTGGCCGTCAGTCCGACTACGGCACCCAGCTGCGTGAGAAACAAAAAGTCCGTCGTATCTACGGTGTTCTGGAGCGTCAGTTCCGCGGTTACTACCAAGCTGCTGCCTCGAAAAAAGGCGCAACCGGTGAGAACCTGCTGCAACTGCTCGAGTGCCGTCTGGATAACGTCGTTTACCGTATGGGCTTCGGCTCGACTCGTTCCGAGTCGCGTCAGCTGGTTTCGCACAAAGCGATCAGCGTCAACGGTAAGACTGTAAACATTCCATCCTACCAAGTTCGTCCGGGTGACGTGGTCGCGGTCCGCGAGAAGTCGCTGGCCCAGCTGCGCATTGTTCAAGCCCTTGAACTGTGCGCCCAGCGTGGCCGCGTTGAGTGGGTTGACGTGGATGCTGCTAAAAAGTCGGGCGTTTTCAAGAACGTTCCTGCTCGCAGCGACCTGTCTGCCGACATCAACGAAAACCTGATTGTCGAGCTCTACTCCAAGTAAGGGCTAGAAAATAGGTGCATCCATGCAGATTTCGGTAAATGAGTTCCTGACTCCCCGCCACATTGATGTGCAGGTAGTCAGTCCGACCCGCGCCAAGATCACGCTCGAGCCTCTCGAGCGTGGCTTTGGCCACACCCTGGGCAACGCGCTGCGCCGCATCCTGTTGTCCTCTATGCCTGGCTGTGCAGTAGTCGAGGCCGAGATCGATGGCGTACTCCACGAGTACTCCGCGATCGAAGGTGTTCAGGAAGACGTAATTGAAATCCTGTTGAACCTGAAAGGCCTGGCTATCAAACTGCACGGTCGTGACGAAGTTACGCTGACCTTGTCGAAAAAGGGTTCGGGGGTGGTTACCGCTGCCGATATTCAGCTGGATCACGATGTCGAGATCGTCAACCCCGATCACGTAATCGCGAACCTGGCGTCGAATGGCGCCCTGAACATGAAGCTCACCGTAGCTCGTGGTCGTGGTTACGAGCCGGCCGACTCCCGTCAAACCGACGAAGACGAAAGCCGTAGCATTGGCCGTCTGCAGTTGGACGCTTCGTTCAGCCCGGTGCGTCGTATCGCCTATGTGGTCGAAAACGCCCGTGTTGAACAGCGTACCAACCTGGACAAACTGGTCATTGATCTGGAAACCAACGGCACCCTGGATCCTGAAGAGGCTATCCGCCGCGCTGCGACCATCCTGCAACAGCAGTTGGCCGCGTTCGTCGACCTCAAAGGTGACAGCGAGCCTGTCGTAGTCGAGCAGGAAGACGAGATCGATCCGATCCTGCTGCGTCCGGTTGACGACCTGGAACTGACTGTACGTTCGGCCAACTGCCTCAAGGCGGAGAACATCTACTACATCGGCGACCTGATTCAGCGTACCGAAGTAGAGCTGTTGAAGACTCCTAACCTGGGCAAGAAGTCCCTGACTGAAATCAAGGACGTGCTGGCCTCTCGTGGTCTGTCTCTCGGCATGCGCCTCGACAACTGGCCGCCTGCAAGTCTTAAGAAAGACGACAAGGCGACCGCCTGATCGTCGTAATCACCGAACGTAGTGTTTGGTAAGGAATGAATCATGCGTCATCGTAAAAGTGGACGTCACCTGAGCCGTACCAGCTCTCACCGCAAGGCTATGTTCCAGAACATGGCAGTGTCGCTGATCGAGCACGAGCTGATCAAAACCACCCTGCCGAAAGCCAAGGAACTGCGCCGCGTTGCCGAGCCGCTGATCACCCTGGCCAAGGAAGACAGCGTTGCTAACCGTCGTCTGGCCTTCGATCGTACCCGTTCGAAGTCCGCTGTTGGCAAACTGTTCAACGACCTGGGCAAGCGTTACGCCACCCGTCAGGGCGGCTACCTGCGCATCCTGAAGTGCGGTTTCCGCGCTGGCGACAACGCGCCTATGGCGTACGTCGAGCTGGTTGATCGTCCGGTCGGCGGTGCTGTAGAAGCTGCTGAGTAAGACGTTCTGTCTGCTACAAGAACCGGGCCTAGTGCCCGGTTTTTTGTTTCTACGTACATTGTTTATTTCTATTGATTCAAGTCATGTAATGAATTTGTCCCTGTAACCTTGCTCGTCAATACTCTCTCCAAGCCGATTAGCCGGCGCTTGAAGACCGATAAGGAGAGCCCATGAGCAAGATTCTTACTACCGCCAGCGGTGCGCCAGTAGCCGATAACCAGAACTCCCGCTCCGCCGGCCCGCGTGGCCCATTGTTGCTCGACGACTTTCACCTGATCGAGAAACTCGCCCACTTCAACCGCGAGAACATTCCTGAGCGCCGTGTGCACGCCAAGGGCTCGGGCGCCTATGGCACCTTTACTGTTACCCGCGACATTACCGGCTATACCAGCGCCAAGCTGTTTGAACAGATCGGCAAACAGACCGAGACCTTCCTGCGCTTCTCCACTGTCGGTGGCGAGCGTGGCTCTGCGGATACCGAGCGCGACCCGCGTGGTTTCGCGGTCAAGTTCTACACCGAAGAAGGCAACTGGGACATCGTTGGCAACAACACGCCCGTGTTCTTCATTCGCGACCCGCTGAAGTTCCCGGACTTTATCCACACCCAGAAGCGCCACCCGCAGTCCAACCTGAAGAATGCCCAGATGATGTGGGACTTCTGGTCCCACTCCCCTGAGGCGCTGCACCAGGTCACCATACTGTTTTCCGACCGTGGTATCCCGGATGGCTATCGCCACATGCACGGCTTTGGCAGCCACACCTACAGCCTGACCAATGCCAAGGGTGAGCGTACTTGGGCGAAGTGGCACTTCAAGACCCAACAAGGCATCAAGAACCTCGCTCCGGCAGAAGCAGCGCGCCTGGCGGGTACTGACCCGGACTACGCCCAGCGCGACCTGTTCGAAGCGATCGAGCGTGGCGACTACCCGCGTTGGACGGTTTGTATCCAGGTGATGAGCGAAGCCGAGGCTGCGAGTCGCGACGAGAACCCCTTCGACGTGACCAAGACTTGGTCGCAGAGGGACTACCCGCTGATCGAGGTGGGCGTGCTGGAGCTCAACCGTAACCCGCTCAACTACTTCGCGGAAGTCGAGCAAGCAGCGTTCGGGCCCAGCAATATGGTGCCAGGGGTCGGCCTGTCGCCGGACCGGATGTTGCAGGGCCGTGTATTCGCCTACGCCGACGCGCACCGTTACCGCGTGGGCACCAACCACCAGCAGTTGCCGGTGAATGCGCCTCGCTGCCCGGTTAATAGCTACCAGCGCGACGGTTCCATGGCCACTGGCAGCTACGGCAGTGCACCAAACTACGAGCCCAATAGCCACGCTGATGCGCCGAAGCAGTCGCCACGCCATGCCGAGCCAGCGCTGGCCTTGAACGGTTCGGCGGACCGGTACGATCACCGTGAGGACACCGACTACTTCAGCCACGCCGGCGCGCTGTTCCGCTTGATGAACGCTGAGCAGAAAGCCCTGTTGATCAGCAACATCGCCGGTACCATGGTGGGTGTCAGCGAGGACGTGATTCAGCGTCAGTTGCAGTACTTCTTCAAGGCCGATCCGGCCTATGGCGAAGGGATTGCCAAGGCGTTGGGCGTCCATCTCGCCTAACTCTAAGTGATAAGCAGAACCGCCCTCATTTGGGCGGTTTTTCAATGAATATCACTACTGTTTAACCGATTTTTTGCGTCTAATTGCGCGTTTTTCAGTGACCGCAGGCAAAAGCTGGTTCACACTATGTGGCATAGTCGTTTTCACATGGAGAATCAGGGCGATGCAAGGCCACCCGGACGTAATCAACTACCTCGTCACGCTGCTGAAGGGCGAACTGGCGGCACGCGACCAGTACTTCATTCATTCGCGCATGTACGAAGACTGGGGCCTGTCCAAGCTCTACGAGCGCATCAACCACGAAATGGAAGAAGAGACCCAGCACGCCGATGCTCTGATGCGTCGCATCCTCATGCTTGAAGGCACCCCCGACATGCGTGCGGACGATCTGGAAGTCGGCAGCACCGTACCGGAAATGATCGAGGCTGACCTCAAGCTCGAGTACAAGGTGCGCGGCGCGCTTTGCAAAGGTATCGAGCTGTGTGAACTGCACAAGGACTACATCAGCCGTGACATCCTGCGTGCACAGTTGGCCGATACCGAAGAAGATCACACCTACTGGCTGGAGAAGCAGCAGGGCCTGATCAAGGCCATCGGCCTGGAAAACTACCTGCAGTCGCAGATGTAAGTTATCCACAGACTCAAGAAAAAGCCCCTGGCACCAACGGTACCAGGGGCTTTTTCATTGCATCGGCGGCAGTCAGGCTCGGTCCCGCTCCAGCAGCGGTTTCAGGTAATGGCCGGTGTACGACTGTTTCATCTCGCTCAGCTCTTCCGGCGTGCCGCAGGCAATGATCTGCCCACCCTTGGAGCCACCCTCGGGCCCCAGGTCCACCAGCCAGTCGGCGGTCTTGATCACATCCAGGTTATGCTCGATCACCACCACGGTATTGCCGTGGTCGCGCAGGCGATGCAACACGTCCAACAACTGCTGGATGTCGGCGAAGTGCAGGCCCGTGGTCGGCTCGTCGAGGATGTACAGGGTCTTGCCGGTATCGCGCTTGGACAGCTCGCGTGACAGCTTCACCCGCTGCGCTTCACCACCGGACAGCGTGGTTGCCGACTGCCCCAGCTTGATGTACGACAAGCCCACATCCATCAGCGTTTGCAGCTTGCGCGCCAGCGCCGGTACCGCATCGAAGAACTCGCGGGCATCCTCGATGGTCATTTCCAGCACCTCGTGGATGTTCTTGCCCTTGTACTTGATCTCCAGCGTTTCTCGGTTGTAGCGCTTGCTCTTGCACACGTCGCACGGCACGTAGATGTCCGGCAGGAAGTGCATTTCCACCTTGATCAGGCCATCGCCCTGACAGGCCTCGCAACGGCCGCCTTTGACGTTGAACGAGAAGCGCCCTGGGCCATAACCACGTGAACGCGATTCCGGCACCCCTGAGAACAGCTCGCGGATCGGCGTGAAGATACCGGTGTAGGTCGCCGGGTTGGAACGCGGGGTGCGGCCGATCGGGCTCTGGTCGATGTCCACCACTTTGTCCAGGTGTTGCAGGCCGTCCATGCTGCCATGCGGTGCGGCTTCCAGGCTGCTTGCGCCATTGAGGGCGGTGGCGGCCAAGGGGAACAGGGTGTTGTTGATCAGCGTCGATTTGCCCGACCCGGACACCCCGGTCACGCAGGTCATCAGGCCCACCGGGATTTCCAGGTCGACGTTCTGCAGGTTGTTGCCTCGCGCGCCCTTGAGCTTGAGCTGCAGTTTCTTGTTGCGCGGCGTGCGCTTGGCCGGTACGGCGATCTTCTTGCGCCCGGACAGGTACTTGCCCGTCAACGAATCGGGATGGTCCATGACCTCCTGTGGCGAGCCCTCCGCGACGATCTGCCCACCGTGCACACCGGCACCTGGGCCGATGTCGACGACGTAGTCGGCCAGGCGAATGGCGTCCTCGTCGTGTTCCACCACGATCACCGTGTTACCCAGGTCGCGCAAGTGGTTGAGGGTGGCCAGCAAGCGGTCGTTATCGCGTTGATGAAGGCCGATGGACGGTTCATCAAGAATGTACATCACCCCCACCAAGCCCGCGCCGATCTGGCTAGCCAGGCGGATACGTTGTGCTTCACCACCTGACAGGGTGTCAGCGCTACGGTCCAGGGTCAGGTAGTCGAGGCCGACATTGACCAGAAACTGCAGGCGCTCGCAGATCTCCTTGAGGATCTTCGCCGCGATTTCGCCACGGCGTCCGGTCAGGGTCAGCTCGCCAAAGTAGTTGCTGGCTTCACCGATCGGCAGGTTGGTGACGGCTGGCAGGGTCTTTTCGCCCACCCATACATGGCGTGCCTCGCGGCGCAGGCGTGTACCTCGGCAATCTGGGCAAGGTTGCGTGCCGAGGAACTTGGCCAGTTCTTCACGCACGGTGGCCGATTCGGTTTCGCGGTAGCGGCGCTCCAGGTTTGGCACAATGCCTTCGAACGGGTGTGAGCGCTTGACGATATCGCCACGGTCGTTGAGGTACTTGAAGTCGACACTCTGCTTGCCACTGCCCTGCAGAATCACCTTCTGGTGTTCGGCCGACAATTCGCCGAATGGCTCTTCGAGGCTGAAGCCATAATGTGCGGCCAGCGAGCCGAGCATCTGGAAGTAGTACACGTTACGCCGGTCCCAGCCGCGGATCGCGCCTTCGGCAAGGGTGAGTTCGGCATTGACCAGGCGCTTGGTGTCGAAGAACTGTTTTACCCCCAGGCCATCGCAGGTCGGGCAGGCACCGGCCGGGTTGTTGAAGGAAAACAGCTTCGGCTCCAGCTCGCTGATCGCGTGGCCGCACACCGGGCATGCGAAGCGCGCGGAGAAGATCATTTCTTCGCCTTGCTCGTCGTCCATCGGCGCCACCAGAGCGATGCCGTCCGCCAGCTTCAAGGCGGTCTCGAACGACTCCGCCAGGCGCTGCTGCAGGTCGGCGCGGACCTTGAAGCGGTCCACCACCACATCGATGCTGTGCTTTTTCTGCTTGTCCAGCTTGGGCAGCTCATCGAGCTCGTAGAGCTTGCCGTTGACCCGGGCCCGCACGAAGCCCTGGGCCCGCAGTTCGTCGAACACCGCCAGATGCTCGCCCTTGCGTTCGCGCACTACCGGTGCCAGCAGCATCAACTTGCTGCCTTCCGGGCGCTCCAGCACCAGGTCGACCATCTGGCTGATCGTTTGCGCCTCCAGCGGGATGTCGTGGTCCGGGCAGCGGGGGGTGCCGACTCGGGCGTACAGCAGGCGCAGGTAGTCGTAGATTTCGGTAATGGTGCCGACCGTGGAGCGCGGGTTGTGCGAGGTCGACTTCTGCTCGATGGAAATCGCCGGCGACAGGCCTTCGATGGTGTCGACGTCGGGCTTTTCCATCATCGACAGGAACTGCCGGGCGTAGGCCGACAGCGATTCGACGTAGCGGCGTTGGCCTTCGGCGTACAAGGTATCGAACGCCAGGGACGACTTGCCGGAACCGGACAGGCCGGTGATCACGATCAGCTTGTCCCGGGGCAGGGTCAGGTCGATGTTCTTCAGGTTGTGGGTACGTGCCCCACGAATCAGGATCTTGTCCACTGCGGCCTCGCTCGGCGGGCATAAACAAGGAAGTATACGGCGCGCCAGTATGACGCGGCAAAGCGTCGCGTAGATGCCGTCAAGCTGTCGGACTGATAGAATCGCCGCCGGTTCACACGAGGTTAATCCATGCACGACACCCACAACGAGCGCATGAGTGGCGGCGAAACCCGCGCCGCTGGCGGCCTTGCCCTGGTCTTTGCCTTTCGTATGCTGGGCATGTTCATGGTCTTGCCGGTACTGGCCACCTACGGCATGGACCTGGCCGGCGCCACACCTGCGCTGATCGGCCTGGCCATTGGTGCCTATGGCCTGACTCAGGCGGTACTGCAGATTCCATTCGGGATGATTTCCGACCGCATTGGCCGTCGTCCAGTGATTTACCTGGGGTTGGTGATCTTCGCCCTCGGCAGTGTGCTGGCAGCCCAGGCCGACTCCATCTGGGGCGTGATTGCCGGGCGCATCCTGCAGGGCGCCGGGGCGATTTCTGCCGCAGTCATGGCGTTGCTGTCCGACCTCACCCGCGAACAACACCGGACCAAGGCCATGGCCATGATTGGCATGAGCATCGGCTTGTCGTTCGCTGTCGCCATGGTCGTCGGCCCCTTGCTGACAAGTGCCTTTGGTTTGTCAGGTTTGTTCTTCGCCACGGCAGGGCTTGCCCTGGTTGGCATAGCGCTGATCGCGTTCGTCGTGCCCAACACCCACAGCATCCTGCAGCACCGCGAGTCGGGTGTGGCCCGCAAGGCACTCGGCCCAACCCTGCGCCACCCGGACCTTCTGCGCCTGGACGTGGGCATCTTCATCCTGCACGCCATCCTCATGGCCAGCTTCGTCGCGCTGCCGCTGGCCTTCGTCGAGCGTGGCGGCCTGCCCAAGGAAGAGCATTGGTGGGTGTACCTGACCGCGCTGTTCATCTCATTTTTTGCAATGGTCCCGTTCATCATCTACGGCGAAAAAAAGCGCAAGATGAAACGCGTGTTGGCTGGCGCGGTCAGTGTCCTGCTGCTGACAGAGATATACTTCTGGGAGTGGGCTGACGGTTTGCGCGGACTGGTGATTGGCACCGTGGTATTCTTTACCGCATTCAACCTGTTGGAGGCTTCGTTGCCTTCGCTGGTGAGCAAGGTGTCGCCTGCCGGTGGCAAGGGGACGGCGATGGGGGTGTATTCCACCAGCCAGTTCCTCGGTGCGGCACTGGGCGGAATCCTCGGTGGCTGGTTGTTCCAGCACGGTGGGCTGGACACGGTGTTCCTTGGTTGCGCGGTGCTGTGTGCCATCTGGCTGATCGTCGCCTTGCGCATGAACGAGCCGCCGTATGTGACCAGCCTGCGTATGCCGCTGACGCCCGAAGCAGTCCGTGAAGCCGGCCTGACCGAGCGCCTGATGGCCGTGCCGGGTGTGACCGACGCTGTGGTGGTGGCAGAAGAGGCCGCCATCTATATCAAACTGGATACGAAAATTTTGGACCGTGCGACCCTCGAGCGACTGGTGAATCCAGCCTCTTCGGCGTGCGAAGCCTAGGAGAACGTTATGGCCCGTGGGGTTAACAAAGTCATTCTGGTCGGCACCTGTGGCCAGGATCCCGAAGTCCGCTACCTGCCCAACGGTAACGCCGTGACCAACCTGAGCCTGGCTACCAGCGAGCAGTGGACCGACAAGCAGTCGGGCCAGAAGGTCGAGCGTACCGAGTGGCACCGTGTGTCGTTGTTCGGCAAGGTTGCCGAAATCGCCGGCGAGTACCTGCGCAAAGGTTCGCAGTGCTACATCGAGGGCAAGCTGCAGACCCGCGAGTGGGAAAAAGACGGTATCAAGCGCTACACCACCGAGATCATCGTCGACATCAACGGCACCATGCAGCTGCTTGGCGGTCGTCCGCAGGGCCAGCAGCAGGGCGGTGACCCCTACAACCAGGGGGGTGGCAACTACGGTGGCGGCCAACAGCAGCAGTACAACCAGGCTCCGCCTCGTCAGCAGGCCCAGCGCCCGCAACAGGCCCCTCAGCGCCCAGCGCCACAGCAGCCTGCACCGCAGCCGGCCGCTGACTTCGACAGCTTCGATGACGATATTCCGTTCTGATCAGAACAGTCAGGCGTCTAGCAAGACCAGAAACCCAGGGCAGTTGCCCTGGGTTTTTTATTGCTTTCGGGGCATGCCAATAGAAAGGTGAATGCCACACGTTGCTTGTCGCAGCATCGGCACCGCTATGAAATCGGGCGCCGCTCGAACGCCGCTCGATTTCACAGACACAAAAAACGCTGAGGCAGGTGCCTTAACTCCTGACTCAAGTCATCGCACCTTCTCGATTCTTGACTAGTCTTATCTATTGGCGGCCGTCAAAACCGCCACCGTGACTACCAAGAGGCGCCGGCCATGTTCCGCGCGTCCACCACCTGATCAGGAGTGCACGATGGACCTCAACCGTCGGCAATTCTTCAAGGTCGCCGCTGTCGGCCTTGGAGGCTCGAGCCTGGCGGCGTTGGGCATGGCCCCGACGCCGGCCTTCGCCGAGCAGGTGCGTCACTTCAAGCTGGCGCACACCAAAGAAGCGCGTAACACCTGCCCCTACTGCTCGGTCGGCTGCGGCCTGATCCTGTACAGCCAGGGCGATGCAGGCAAGAACGTCAAACAGAACATCATCCATATCGAAGGTGACGCCGACCACCCGGTCAACCGTGGCACCCTGTGCCCGAAAGGCGCCGGCCTGCTGGACTTTATCCACAGCCCGAGCCGCCTGCAGTACCCCGAGGTACGCAAGCCGGGCAGCAAGGAGTGGGTGCGGGTGAGCTGGGACGAGGCGCTCGACCGCGTCGCCGACCTGATGAAGCAGGACCGCGACGCCAACTTCATCGAGAAAAACGCCCAGGGGCAAACCGTCAACCGTTGGCTAACCACCGGTTTTCTGGCTGCCTCCGCTGCCTCCAGCGAGGCTGGTTACCTGACCCACAAGGTCGTCCGCGCAACAGGCATGCTGGGGTTCGATAACCAGGCACGTGTCTGACATGGCCCGACGGTGGCAAGTCTTGCCCCGACGTACGGCCGTGGCGCCATGACCAACCACTGGTCCGATATCGCCAACGCGAATCTGGTCCTGGTGATGGGTGGCAACGCAGCAGAAGCGCATCCGTGCGGCTTCAAGTGGGTGACCGAGGCCAAGGCGCACAACAAGGCGCGGCTGATCGTGGTCGACCCGCGGTTTACCCGTACCGCTTCGGTCGCGGACTACTACGCGCCAATTCGCACCGGTACCGACATCGCCTTCATGGGCGGGCTGATCAACTACCTGCTGAGCACCGACAAGATCCAGCACGAGTACGTGCGCAACTACACCGACGTGTCGTTCATCGTCAAAGAGAACTATGGCTTCGAGGATGGGCTGTTCAGCGGCTACGACGAAGCCAAGCGTGTGTACGCCGACAAGTCCGGCTGGGGTTATGAGCTGGGTGAGGACGGCTATGCCAAGGTCGACCCGACCCTGCAGCACCCGCGCTGCGTGTTCCAGCTGATGAAGCAGCATTACAGCCGCTATACCCCGGAACTGGCGAGCATGACCTGTGGCATGCCGCAGGACGCCATGATGAAGGTCTGGGAAGAGATCGCCACATGCTCGGCACCGGGCAAGACCATGACGATTCTCTATGCACTGGGCTGGACGCAACACTCGATCGGTGCGCAAATCATCCGCAGTGCAGCCATGGTCCAGTTGCTGTTGGGCAACGTCGGCATGCCGGGTGGCGGGGTCAACGCCCTGCGGGGGCACTCCAACATCCAGGGCCTGACCGACCTCGGCCTGCTGTCCAACTCGCTGCCGGGTTACCTGACCTTGGCCGGCGATGCCGAGCAGGATTACGCCACCTATATCGACAAACGCGCTTCCAAGCCGCTGCGTCCTGGGCAGCTGTCGTACTGGCAGAACTACGGCAAGTTCCACGTCAGCCTGATGAAGGCCTGGTACGGTGCCAACGCCACGGCGGAAAACAACTGGGGCTATGACTGGCTGCCGAAGCTCGACGTACCGGCCTACGACGTGCTGCGCATGTTCGAGATGATGGGCCAGGGCAAGGTCAACGGTTACATGTGCCAGGGTTTCAACCCAATCGCCGCGCTGCCGGACAAGAACCGCGTCACGGCGGCGCTGGGCAAGCTCAAGTGGCTGGTGATCATGGACCCGCTGGCCACCGAGACCTCGGAGTTCTGGCGCAACGCCGGGCCGTTTAACGATGTCGACACGGCCAACATCCAGACCGAAGTGATACGCCTGCCCACCACTTGCTTCGCCGAGGAAGACGGCTCGCTGGTCAACAGCAGCCGTTGGCTGCAGTGGCACTGGAAGGGCGCCGACGGGCCGGGCGAGACCCGTACCGATGTGCAGATCATGAGCGAGTTGTTCCTGCGCCTGCGCCAACGCTACCAGGCTGAAGGCGGCGCCTACCCAGACGCGATGATGAACATCAGCTGGCCGTACAAGATTCCTGACGAGCCGTCTCCAGAGGAACTGGCCAAGGAAATGAACGGCTGGGCGGTCACCGACCTTACCGACACTACCGGCGCCACGCTCAAGGCCGGCCAGCAGCTGTCGGGCTTTGCCCAGATGAAGGACGACGGCAGCACGGCATCCGGTTGCTGGATCTTTGCTGGCTGTTGGACCGAGCAGGGCAACCAGATGGCCCGTCGCGACAACAGCGACCCATACGGCATGCACCAGGTGCAGAACTGGGCCTGGGCCTGGCCGGCCAACCGCCGCATCCTCTACAACCGTGCCTCCAGCGACCCGCAAGGCAAACCGTGGGACCCGGAGAAAAAGCGCCTGGTGTGGTGGAACGGCAAGGCCTGGACCGGCACCGACGTGCCGGACTTCAAGGTCGATTCGCCGCCCGAGGCGGGCATGAACCCGTTCATCATGAACCCCGAAGGTGTGGCGCGTTTCTTCGCCATCGACAAGATGGCCGAAGGCCCGTTCCCCGAGCACTACGAGCCATTTGAAACGCCAATCGGCATCAACCCGCTGCACCCGCAGAACAAGAAGGCCACCAGCAACCCGGCCGGGCGCATTTTCGACTCGGTGTGGGACACCCTCGGCACGCACGACGAGTTTCCCTATGCGGCGACCACGTACCGGCTGACCGAGCACTTCCACTTCTGGAGCAAGCACTGCCGGCTCAACGCCATTGCCCAACCCGAGCAATTCGTCGAGATCGGCGAGGTGCTGGCCAACGAGAAAGGCATCAAGGCTGGCGACCGAGTGCGGGTGTCGAGCAAGCGTGGGCATATCGACGCGGTGGCGGTGGTGACCAAGCGGATTCGTCCGCTGCAGGTCAACAACCAGACCGTGCACCAGATCGGCATCCCGCTGCACTGGGGGTTCACCGGCGCTACCCGGCATGGCTACCTGACCAACACCCTGGTGCCGTTCCTCGGTGATGGCAATACGCAGACCCCAGAGTCCAAGTCGTTCCTCGTCAAAGTGGAGAAACTCTGATGGCCAGCCAAGACATCATCGCCCGCTCGGCCACCACCACCGTGCCGTCCTCGGTACGCCAGCAGCAGGAGGTCGCCAAGCTGATCGACACCACCAAGTGCATCGGCTGCAAGGCCTGCCAGGTGGCGTGCTCGGAGTGGAACGAACTGCGCGACGAGGTGGGCCACAACCACGGCACCTACGACAACCCCCAGGACCTCACTGCCGAGACCTGGACGCTGATGCGCTTTACCGAGCACGAGCGCGACGACGGCAACCTGGAGTGGCTGATCCGCAAGGATGGCTGCATGCACTGCGCCGACCCAGGATGCCTGAAGGCCTGCCCGAGCCCAGGGGCGATCATCAAGCACGCCAACGGTATCGTCGACTTCAACCAGGATCACTGCATCGGCTGCGGCTACTGCATCACCGGCTGCCCGTTCAACATCCCGCGCATTTCGCAGAAGGACCACAAAGCATACAAGTGCACCCTGTGTTCCGACCGCGTGACCGTGGGCCTGGAGCCGGCTTGCGTGAAAACCTGCCCGACTGGGGCGATCGTGTTCGGCAGCAAGGACGAGATGAAGGTGCACGCTGCCGAGCGCATCGTCGACCTGAAGTCACGGGGTTACGACAAGGCCGGGTTATACGACCCTGACGGGGTCGGTGGTACCCACGTGATGTACGTGCTGCACCATGCCGACACGCCGAAGCTGTACGCCGGCCTGCCGGACCAGCCGGTGATCAGCCCGCTGGTGGGCCTGTGGAAGGGCTTCACCAAGCCGTTGGCGCTGCTGGCGATGGGCGCGGCGGTGCTGGCCGGGTTCTTCCATTACGTACGGGTCGGGCCACAGCGGGTAGAGGACGATGAGCACCCCACGGCGCCCGATGACAGCGTCCACCAGGTGGACCCGGCGGTGCATGTCTACGATCCGAAGCAGCCCGGTGGGCAAGGGGAGCAGCGGCCATGAGCGACAACAAACCCATCCTGCGCTACAACGCCAACGAGCGGACCAACCACTGGATCGTCGCCATCCTGTTCTTCATGGCCGGGCTTTCCGGGCTGGCGCTGTTCCATCCGGCGCTGTTCTGGCTTAGCCACCTGTTCGGCGGCGGGCCGTGGACACGCATCCTGCACCCGTTCATGGGGGTGGCGATGTTCGTGTTTTTCCTCGGCTTGGTGATTCGTTTCTGGCGGGCTAATATCATCACCGCCAACGATCGCTTGTGGCTGCGCCGCATCGATCGGGTGATGGTCAATCGTGAAGATGGCGTGCCGCCGATCGGCAAATACAACGCCGGGCAGAAGCTGCTGTTCTGGACCCTGCTGGTGTGCATGCTGGTGCTGCTGGTCAGTGGTGTGGTGATCTGGCGCGCCTATTTCAGCCATTGGTTCGGCATCGATGCCATTCGCCTGTCTGCGCTGCTGCATGCGCTGGCGGCGTTTGTGCTGATCCTCAGCATCATCGTGCACATCTACGCCGGTATCTGGATCAAGGGCTCGATCGGCGCCATGCTACATGGCTGGGTCAGCCGCGCCTGGGCACGCAAGCACCATGAGTTGTGGTACCGCGACGTGACCGGCGACAAGACGCCGGGCAATCACGGACGAAAAGAAGGATGAGCGCTTGAGCACGATACTTGAACCCGGGCAGATCGAAGCGTCGGCGGTGACGCCGCCGTTTCTGCACCTGCCCCCGCCAATCTGTTCGAGCTGCGCGCCTTGCGACTTGAGCACCTGGTCGAGGGCAACGCCCTTGGCGACTACCTGAAACTGGTCGCACGGTTGTGCCGCATCCAGCAACAGCTTGTGGATAACCCGCCCGGCGGCATGCCGGTGGCCGAGGAGCGTCAGCGCCTGTGCATAAGTCATGGATTGCCGCCGCTGGCGGCTGACAGCCTGGTGCGTGAGGGGCCTTGGTTGGTCTGGTTGCAGGCCTTGCTACAGCCATTGAGCGGCGAAACCAGCGGCCCGCTGGGTGAGGCGCTGCAGGTACTGCGCGGCAGTGATGACGACCAACGCAAGGGCTGGGGCATCGCTTTGCTAGCTGGCCAGTACGACGCGGTGCCGGCAGCATTGGTGCCGTTCCTCGGGGCTGCGCTTCAGGCGGCCTGGTCCAGTTGGTTGCTGGCGTTGCCGACGCCTGAGCTCAAACCTGCCGGCAGCCTGGCCCAGTGCCCGGCCTGTGGTTCGCCGGCGATGGCCGGGGTGGTGCGCAACCGTGGCAAGCACAATGGCTTGCGTTACCTGGCGTGTTCGCTGTGTGCCTGTGAATGGCATGTGGTGCGGGTTAAATGTGTGTACTGCGAGTCGAGCAAGGACTTGCGCTACACCAGCCTCGAGGATGACCGCCATGCCCCGGGCAAGGCGCCGCTGCGCGCCGAATGCTGCCCAGGGTGCGAAAGCTACCTGAAACAGAACTACCTGGAGAACGATGCGGCGGCCGAGCCGCTGGCCGACGACCTGGCCAGCCTGGCGCTGGATATGCGCCTGGACGAGGAGGGTTTTCATCGCCTGGCACCCAACTTGATGCTCGCACCTGGGTAGAGGGTAAGTGTCTACACTGACGTTTCGAGTTGCCCTTTTCGCGGCCGGTCCGCGAAGAGGCCAGTACAGACACCGGATTAGCCAAGGTAGTACCGCATGTCTTCCAGCCTCGCCAGCGACACCCCACGCCTGCCTTCAATCGATACCCTCCTGCGCCACCAGGCCTGCCTTCCGCTGATCGACCGCCACGGTCGCGAAGGCGTCCTGGCCACCCTGCGGCAATTGCTCGACGACCTGCGCAACCTTGTCCGCAACGGTGAGCTCACCCCCGCCGAACTGGCCCCCGAAATCCTCCTGGGCCGCACGGGCGAACGCCTTGCCGCTCAGCAACGCAGCCAGGTCCGCCGCGTGTTCAACCTCACCGGTACTGTGCTGCACACCAACCTCGGTCGCGCCCTGTTGCCTGAAGCGGCCATCGAGGCCATGCAGACTGCCGCCCGCTATCCACTCAACCTGGAATTTGACCTGGCTACCGGTAAGCGCGGCGACCGTGACGATTTGATCGAGGGTTTGATCCGTGAGTTGACCGGCGCCGAGGCCGTCACCGTGGTCAACAACAATGCCGCCGCCGTGCTACTGGCGCTCAACAGCCTGGGCGCGCGCAAGGAGGGCATCATCTCTCGTGGCGAGCTGATCGAGATCGGCGGCGCCTTCCGCATCCCCGACATCATGGCCCGTGCCGGCGTGAAGCTGCACGAGATCGGCACTACCAACCGCACCCACGCCCGCGACTACGAGGCCGCCATCGGCCCACGTACCGGCTTGCTGATGCGCGTGCATTGCAGCAACTACAGCATCCAGGGCTTCACCACCCAGGTGCCCACGGCCGAGCTGGCGAGCATCGCCCACCAACGTGACCTACCGCTGCTTGAAGACTTGGGCAGCGGCAGCTTGCTCGACCTTACCCGCTGGGGCCTGCCCGCCGAGCCGACCGTACGCCAGGCCTTGGCCGACGGCGCCGATATCGTCACCTTCAGTGGCGACAAACTGTTGGGCGGGCCGCAAGCCGGGATCATTGTCGGCCGCAAGGACTTGATCGCCAGGATCAAGAAAAACCCGCTCAAGCGTGCGCTGCGCGTCGACAAGATCACCCTCGCCGCACTCGAAGCGGTCCTAGCGCTGTACCGCAACCCTGACCGCTTGGCCGAGCGCCTGCCCAGCCTGCGTCTGCTGACCCGTAGCCAGGCCGAGA
Source organism: Pseudomonas putida (assembly GCA_041071465.1). Taxonomy (NCBI): domain Bacteria; kingdom Pseudomonadati; phylum Pseudomonadota; class Gammaproteobacteria; order Pseudomonadales; family Pseudomonadaceae; genus Pseudomonas; species Pseudomonas putida. Next base: position 2,749,469 of record CP163498.1, read on the forward strand.
TCCAAGCCCAAGCCGAGCGTCTGGCGCCTGAAGTCAAGGCGCACCTCGGCGAGCAATGGGCCGTCAGCGTAGCGCCTGCTTTGGGCATGATCGGCAGTGGCAGCCAGCCGGTGGCGCGCTTGCCCAGCGCTGCACTGTGTCTGCGCCCGCAGGTGTCGAAGAAGTTGCGCGGGCGCAGCCTGCATGTGCTGGAGCGAGCCCTGCGCGACCTCCCGGTGCCGGTGTTGGGCCGCCTCGACGACGATGCCCTCTGGCTGGACCTGCGCCAACTGGATGACGAAGCCCAGTGGCTCGCTCAATTGCCAGCCCTGCAGTTGGGGCCGGTGCAGTGATCGTTGGTACAGCCGGCCACATTGATCACGGCAAGACCGCGCTGCTGCAGGCGTTGACCGGCCAGGCCGGTGACCAACGCCAGGAAGAGCGCGCCCGTGGCATGACCATCGACCTTGGTTATCGCTACGCGGCGTTGAGTGAAGGCGCGCCGTTGACCGGCTTCATCGATGTGCCGGGCCACGAGCGTTTTATCCACAACATGCTGGCCGGCGCCCATGGCATCGACTTGGTGCTGTTGGTCGTGGCTGCCGACGATGGGGTCATGCCGCAGACCCGTGAGCACCTGGCGATCATCGAACTGCTGGGCATTTCCCAGGCCCTGGTGGCGATCAGCAAGTGCGACCGGGTCGAGCCGTCGCGCCTGGCCGAGGTGCAGATACAAGTTAGTGAACTGCTGGCGCCTGGGCCGTATGCCGGGGCGCGGCAGTTCCCATTGTCGAGCATCAGCGGGGAAGGCATCGAAGCGCTACGTCAGGCGCTGCTGGAAGCCGAAGCAGGTGTGCGACAACGGAGTGCGCGCGGTGGCTTTCGCTTGGCCGTCGACCGTGCCTTTGCGGTTACCGGCGCCGGTGTGGTGGTCACCGGCACGGCACTGGCCGGGCGGGTCAGTGCTGGTGATACGTTGTTGCTGGGTAAGGCCGGCAAGCCGGTGCGCGTGCGTGGCCTGCATGCACAGAACCAGGCCGCGCTGGTGGCTGAGGCGGGTCAGCGGGTGGCGCTGAACATCGCTGCCGAGCGCCTGACCGTGGAGCAGGTGCACCGGGGCGACTGGCTGGTACCCGAATGGTTGCACGCACCCAGTGTAAGGGTGGATATCGAGCTGAACCTGTTGCCGGGCGAAACGCATACCTTCGAACACTTCAGCGCCGTGCATGTGCACCTTGGCACCCAGGATGTAACCGCCAGGGTCGCCTTGCTTGAAGGCCAAAGCCTGGCGGCCGGCCAACGCACGTTTGCCCAGTTGCTGCTGAATGCGCCGCTGCAAGCGGTGCACGGCGACCGCCTGGTGCTGCGCGACCAACGTGCCCAGCGCACACTGGGCGGCGGCAAGGTGCTCGACCCGTTCGCCCCCAGCCGCCAACGCCGCACCGATGAGCGCCTACGGCAGTTGCAGGTGCTGCGTGATGCCGTGGATCTGGAGCAGGCGCTGCCAGCGCTGCTCGCCAGCGCCCCGGCCGGTATCGACCCACAGCGACTAGAGCGGCAGTTCAATCGCCTGCGCGAAACCTGGCATTTGCCGAAGGATGTACTGGTGGTGGCTACGCGGCAGGGCCAACTGTTGTTCGCCAACGCCCAATGGCAGGCGCTCAAGCAGCAGGTGCTGGCGCAACTGGCGCGTTTCCATGAGCAAGAGCCCGACCAGCTCGGCCCGGACCGTGACCGCCTGCGCCGCTTCGTAGCCTTGCCCCTGGAACGGCCGGCGTTCGTCAGCCTGCTGGATGAATTGCTCGAAAACGGCGCCCTGGCCAGCAGCGGGCCCTGGCTGCATCTGCCCGATCACAAGGTGCAGTTGAGCGAAGCCGACAGTGCATTGTGGGCACGTTTGCAGCCCAGGTTGCTGGCAGGGCAATACGATCCACCCTGGGTCCGGACGCTGGCGAGTGAGGAGAGTTGCGCCGAAGCCGATGTGCGCCTGTTGCTGCGCAAGTTGGCTCGGCTGGGCTTGGTGCATCAGGTGGTGCGTGACCTGTTCTACCCAGAGGCGACGTTACAGCGCATGGCAGAGCTGCTGCTGGGGCAGGCCCGCGAAACGCCAATAGTGCAGGTTGCCGCGTTTCGCGATATGTTGGGCATCGGTCGCAAGCGCAGTGTGCAGATTCTGGAGTACTTCGACCGCATCGGCCTGACCCGGAGGGTGGCCGACCAGCGTCACATCCGCGCCGACAGCACCCTGGCCCAACAGCAGGCCAGGCACTGAATTCAAGGAAGGCAATCGCGCCCGGTGGCGCGGCCGGGCTTCAAACCCGGTTGGGGACGGCAGCCGTTCCCGGGCAGGTTCGACTCCCGCTGCCTTCCGCCATTTTTCTGGGTACCAAGGCCGCTTCTACGCCCGTTCCCCACACAGGTCCAGCGCAAACCACTGCTCGGCGGCTTCGACATCCAACCCAGCCCCCAGCAGCGCAACCATCTTGCCCAGCGCTGCCTCACGGGTCATGCCGCCACCACTGATCAGGCCGGCCCCGCGCAAGCGGTTACCTGCCGCATAGGTATCGAACACCACGGAGCCTTCTGGGCACTGGCTGATAGCCGCCAGCATCACGCCGCGCTGGCGTGCCGCGCTCAGCACATCAAGCAGCGCTTGGTCATCCGATGGACCCGTACCGCTGCCATAGCACTCCAGCAGAACCCCTTGTACACCGCTGTCGATCAGCCCCTGCAAGTGCTCGGCCTGCAGCCCTGGGAACACCGGCACTACGGCCAGGTTGACCGGCTGGCGTGGATGCATGTAGCCAAGTTCGGCGGGAATCGCCGAGGCCCGCTCACCACCCCGATGGCGCGGTAGAGCGGCAAAGGCATCGAACGCTTCGCTGCGCAGCTTGGACGCCCGGCAGCCATGCAGCAGTTGGCCGTGGAAGTACAGATGCACCCCACCTTCCAGGCCTTGTTCGAACTGGCGCAATGCGCCGCACAGGTTGGCCCAGGCATCGCTACCCGGTGCACCAGCAGGCAGCATCGAGCCGGTCAACAGCACCGGTACGGGCAGGCCCAGCAACAGGAACGACAACGCTGCAGCGCTGTAAGCCATGCTGTCGGTGCCATGCAACACCAACACGCCATCATGGCCTGCAACATCCACGGCTTCGACGATGGCATCGCGCATCGCCAACCAGTTGTGCTGTTGCATGTTGGCGCTGTCCAGCAGCGGGTTCAGCTCTTGCAGCGCCCATTGCAGCTTGGGTGCATCGGCCATCTGGGCAAAGTGTTCACGCATCCGCGCTTCGAAGCCACCGGCCGGCGCCAGGCCTTCCGGGGTTTCGAGCATGCCGATGGTGCCACCGGTATAGAGAACGAGAAGATTCTTTACTGCACGCATGGCAAGCATCCGTAGCGGTGAGCGGAGAAGAAAAGCCGCCCGCGGAAGGGGCGGCTGGGCAGGGAGGATATCAGCGCTGCGGCTGAGCTTGGCCGGCTGCTTTGTCAGCGGCTGTTTCCACCTGCGGATTGGCAGGCCAGGCATTACGGTCCAGGTCCAGGTCGGCGAACTTAGATGAGTCGAACACTGGCTGATGCACACCGGCCTTGCGCTGGTCGTCGTAGTCGCGCATGACGCGCAGGCCGACCTTGAACAGCAGGGCCAGGGCGACCAGGTTGACGAAGGCCAGGCAAGTCATGGTGATGTCGGCGAAGGCGAACACAGTCGACAGGTCTTGCATCGACCCCCAAACCACCAACGCCAGCACCAGGCCACGGAACACCATCAGCACCACACGGTTGCGGCTCAGGAACTGCAGGCTGTTCTCGCCCAGGTAGTAGTTGTAGAGGATGCAGGTGAACACGAACAGCGACAGCGCCACGCTGACGAACACGCGGCCCCAGTCACCCACCACGGCGGCCAGCGAGTTCTGGGTCAGGACAATGCCGTCGCCCTCGAAACCAGGGGTGTAGAAGCCCGACAGAAGAATCAGCAGTGCGGTGCAGGTGCAGATCACGAAGGTGTCGAGGAACACGCTGAAAGCCTGCACCACGCCCTGCGCACCCGGGTGTTTCACGGCCGCCACGGCCGCCACGTTCGGCGCACTGCCCAGGCCCGCTTCGTTGGCGAATACGCCACGTTTGACGCCCATGACGATGGCGCTGCCGAGCAGGCCACCGAAGGCCGGGTCGAGGCCGAAGGCGCTCTTGAAGATGGTTTCAAGCATGGCCGGCACATGTTCGATCTGGGTGCCGATCACGTACAGGGTCACGCCGATGTAGGCCAGGGTCTTGACCGGCACCAGCAGGTCCGACACCGCAGCGATACGCTTGATGCCGCCGATGAAGGTGACGGCCAGCAGCACGGCCAGGACGATACCGGTGTGTTTCGGGTCGAAGGCGAAGGCGTTCTGCAGCGAGTGAGTCACGGTGTAAGACTGCAGGCCGATGAAGGCGAAGCCGTAGGTGACCAGCAGCAGGATCGAGAACACGATGGCCATGCTTTTCAGCTTCAGCCCGTGCTGGATGTAGTAGGCCGGGCCACCGCGGTACAGGCCATCGCCATCCGCGCGCTTGTACACTTGGGCCAGGGTACATTCGAAGAAGCTGCTGGACATACCCACCAGTGCGGTGACCCACATCCAGAACACGGCACCTGGGCCACCCAGGGTCACAGCGATACCGACACCAGCGATGTTACCGGCACCTACGCGGCCGGCCAGGCTCAGCATCAGCGCCTGGAAGGAGCTCAGCTGGCCTGCCTGGCCACGCAGCGATTCCTTGAACACGCTGAACATATGGGCGAAATGGCGGAACTGGACGAACCGGGAGCGGAGGGTGAAGTAGCTACCCAGCCCTACGATCAGCACGATGAGGAGTTTCCCCGAAAGGAAATCGTTGATTACTTCGAGCATTGGAAAATGACCTCGATTCTTATTCTTCGTGTGGAAAGACCAGCGGACGGCAGGCGCACCGCTATTCGTTGGGGCGCATGGTTGGCTATGACAAGAGTGGTTACAATTTCGCGGATTGCTCTGAGTTGATGCGACTTGATGCTACAATGGCGTCATTCGCGTCACCTGGATTACGCACATGAGCGATCATTTCGCTACCAACCTCAAGCTGGCCTGCAGCCATTACCGCTCTATTTCCGAAGTTTGCCGCCAGCTGTCGATCAACCGCGCACAGTTCAACAAGTACCTGAGCGGGCAGAGCCGTCCGACGGCTTTCAACCTGAAGCGCATCGGCGATTTCTTCGGCGTTGAGGATTACGAGTTGAACCTGCCGGCCGAGCAGTTTGCCCGGCTGATTGGCGCACGGGTGTCGACCCTGGCCGAGCAGCCCAGCGACCCGATCAGTGAACTGTTCCGCCCGCTGCACGATCATGCCGGCAACCTGTCGCGCTATTGCGGTTACTACTTCGAGTATTCCAACTGCATGTCGGTGCCGGGCACGATCCTGGTGTCACTGGTGCACCTGTGGGAGGAGCGTGGCCGCTTCCTGTTCGAGCGCCGGGAGCGTCAGGAGCGCTCCAGCGCCACTGACCAGCATGCCGAGGTGCGTTGCCGTTATCTGGGGGCGGCGTTCCAGCTGCAGGACCGTTTGTTCCTCATCGACTACGAGTCGCTGACGTTCAACGAAATGAGCCAGACCATCCTCATCCCCAGCTTCAAAAGCCGAATCACTCGCCTGAACGGCCTGAAGGCCGGTGTGTCCAGCGGCGACCGGCGCAACCCGGCCTGCACCAGGGTGGTGTGGGAGTACCTGGGTGAGGAGATCAATCGCATCAATGCTTACCGGCAAGTGAAACTGTACCGGCCGGATGATCCGCGTATCGATGATGATGTACGTGAGCGGCTAAGCGTGAGGCCACTGAGTAACGGTTTGTTTGAAATCGAGTAACTGCCTACGGTCAGGCGTCTTCGAGGATGAAGGTTTCCACGGCGCTCGCAACCTGATCCGCAATCGCTGGCGTACTGCGTAAATGGGCGGCGATGCCATGGTCGCAGTCTGTAAGAAACACGCATTGCAAACGCGCGGCTGCAACTGATTGCATCAGGGCCTGGGTGACCTCCTCAGGAATCGGGCTGTAGCGCTCGGCGCCGGTCAGCCACAGGCTGCCTGCGCTGGTGCCTGGGCCTTTGCCGAATCGCTGTGAGTTGAGCCCGTCATATTCGCCTATCACCATCAGCACTCTGCCTTGGAACTGCTTGAGGAAGGCGTAACTGTCGCAATCGAGAAAGCCATAGGGTTTTCTGATGGCGGCTGTGAATGCCGGACCGAAGGGGGCCTGGTGAGCATGGTCTGGATAGACTGCTGGGCAGACCAGCACGATGCTGTTCACCTGCGGCAATTGTGCTGCAAGTTTCAGCGCAATTGCCGCGCCCAGGCTGTGGCCAATTATCGTTCGGCATTGAGGTGCGATATGCGCGTGGAAGCGTCGTGCCTCATCAAGGTTCGTAGCCAGTGAAGGCGAAGCTGCACCAGGTTCACTGGCAAGGCTATGGCCTGACAGATTAGCAGTGAGCGAACCTATGCCTGCGGCTTGCAAGCGATAGAGCAGGGGGTTGAGCCGGGTAAAGTCGGAGCGCGCGCCACCCAGGACGAATGCAGGCCCTGCGCGCTCGATATCGGGTACCAGCAATCGGGCCTGTTGCTGGTAGGTTCCGAATACTTCGTCGATGAAAAGTTCTTTGCCTGGGGCGGGTTCGTCAAACTGCCATTTCAGGCGCTGAGAAGATCCCGTTTGCAAGTGCATGGTGCCCTCTAAAGTAACAGGTTAAGCCACTCGCCGAGTGGATTGCTCGTGTCGAGCAGTAATTTGAGTGCCATGAGGATGCAGACACTGACCAGCAGCGGCCTTATGAGCCTCGTGCCGAAACGAACTGCGCAGCGTGCACCCAATTGCGCGCCCAGAAAGGCGGCAAGCGCCATTGCCAGCGCCAGCGACCAGATAATCGCTCCGCTGAGTGAAAAGACTGACAGTGCGCCCAGGTTGCAGGCTGCGTTCAAAAGCTTGCTGGTGCACACGGCCTGTATCAAGTGCTGGCCCAAGAGAATTACGCAGGCCAGCATGAAGAACGAGCCGACGCCAGGGCCAAATACTCCATCATAAAACCCAATGAACGGTGTAACCGCCACACAAAACAGGCTAGTCGACATCTTCGCCTTGCGCGCTTGTTCATTCGGGCTTGGACTAAAGGCAAAGTAGGCTGCTATCAGGATCAGCAGCGGGGGGACGCATGCCTGTAAAAGGCTTTTGGGCACATACGTTATCGACAAGGCTCCCAGAGCGCCGCCAATAAACGACATGACCGCCATCGAGCTGCCTCGTCTCCAGTCGATCATGCCTTTGCGGGCAAAGGCGCAAGTAGCCGAAACCGTCGCTGAAGCTGCCTGGAATTTATTAGTGGCAATTGCCGCCAAGGGCTCTATACCGGCGATGAACAGTACGGGAGCGTGATCAGGCCACCGCCTCCGGCGATAGCGTCGAAAAAGCCGGCCGTGAGTGCGACGAGTGCCAGTATCAGGACAAGCGTTAAATCGATTTCAATCATTGGGTATTTTTCGCTAATCAGCCACGCACCAGCAGCGGATCCTCAACAAGTACCAACGGTGCTGCGAAGGGGGAGTATCCGAATTGACGAAGGAGAAGGCGCCGGTTGTCCTCAACTGTCTGGCGACCGTGCAACGCTCTGCTGTTGTTGATTAACAATGCACGGTCGGGCTGCAAGACAAACACCAGTGGTTGTACGCTACTCAGCATTTTCCGAAAAGTACTGAACGCGCGTGCTGCAGCGCTGCAAGCACGCTCATTCAAACTGAAGCGGTAACTGTTGAAGCGTACAGAGAAGCCACCGTTAGGCTCGAACTGAAGCATTGAAACTGCTTCACCTGCTTTGCCTTTTCCGTCAGCAAGCACTCACTGCGAGTGAAGTTGAAAGATTTTGAGGTCAGTGCGAGCGCATCCAGGCTGCTCAAGCGCTCGATGATTTCTTGTAGGGGAAAGACATGCGTAGGGTCATTGGCGGGGTTCCAGCGAGCAGTGAGGATAAGTGCAGAGGGAGCAGGGGAGTGACCATCACTGGAGACTGTTGAACAGTTGTAAGGCGCTTCAGTGTGCGGCCCCAAGCACAAGCCTGCATGCGAGCTGGTTTCAACTTCCAGGCGTGGGTGTTCGCCAACCCGTGGAATTCGGCCTCCTCCCTTGAAGTTGCCAACCAGACGGACCTGCTTGCCCTCGTTGTCGATATCAAAAGCGAAATTTCGGTGTCGTGCGAGCTCCAGCAGCAGCTGATTGCGCGAGGCGAGGTATGTGCAGCGAGGGTTTTGCGCCAAGGCGGTGATATCGGGAAGGTTTTCAGGTATCGGCTCGTCGGCATAAGGCATGTGCCTGTACATCAGCGTAGACAATCTGCCTTCGCCGAAGCGCTGTAGCAGCGAACGCTGCTCGTCAGTCAAGGATTTCTGGATTTGGTCGGCCAATATACGTGCCTGGATTGCAACCCCCTTTGCTTCCGGGCCGCCGGAGTCTGCAAGGGTTTGGCTTGCAAAGGCTATGGCCCGACTTTGCTCGGGGGAAAAATCCAGGTATGCGGCTTGCGAGTGAGGCATTGAACGTTCCTTGTACTTATTTTTGTGGGGCTCCCCTGTTGGCAAGGGGGAACTATTGAATGCAGTTATGCTTTTGCGTGGTAGTCAGCTCGTTCCTGGTATGCCGTAGGAAATATCTGTGTGTCGCGATAGTGAGCTTTGGCAGCTCGGAAACCGCACCGCCTGAAGCAGTCACAGGGCCAGACGTTGGACTTCCCGCAGCGGAAACCGCAAAATGCCCCTTTCCTTCATCAACCTCTCCGGATCTGCTGACTCTATGCGTATGCGCCTAATGCTGTTGGGTGGTGGCAATGCCCTCGGGCAAGCGCTGATTCGTCTTGGGGCCGAGGAGGACATCGCATTCCTGGCGCCACGCCCGCCCGAGAACGGTTGGACGCCGGCCAGCCTCACTCAGTTGCTCGACGATCACCGCCCCGACGCGCTGGTCAACCTGGCCTATTACTTCGACTGGTTCCAGGCCGAGTCGGTCAGCGAGCAGCGCCTGGCTCAACAGGAGCGGGCGGTGGAGCGGCTGGCGGAGCTGTGCCAGCACCACCAGATCACCCTGGTGCAGCCTTCCAGCTACCGGGTGTTCGATGGTTCGCGGGCCACGGCCTATAGCGAAAAAGACGAGCCCGTGCCGCTGGGCCTGCGTGGCCAGGCCTTGTGGCGCATCGAGCAGAGCGTGCGTGCGGCCTGCCCACAGCATGTACTGCTGCGCTTTGGCTGGCTGCTCGACGAGAGCATCGACGGCTCGTTGGGCCGCTTCCTGACACGTGCCGAGCAACCACAAGAGCTGCTGCTGGCCGATGATCGACGTGGCAACCCGACGCCTGTCGATGATGCCGCCCGGGTGATCCTGTCGGTGCTCAAGCAGCTCGATTGCAATGCGCCGTTGTGGGGCACCTACCATTACGCTGGCAACGAGGCGACCACGCCGCTGGCGCTGGGCCAGGCGATCCTCACCGAGGCCGGCCAGCACCGCCAACTGGCCGTGCAGGCCCCCACACCGCAAGCCCATGCCGCGCGCCCGGATGCCAGCGAAGAGCCGCAACATGCGGTACTGGCCTGCAAGAAAATCCTTCATACCTTCGGTATCAAGCCGCGTGCCTGGCGCGCTGGCTTGCCGCCTCTACTGGACCGGTTCTACCGCCATGGCTGACGCCCCCATCCTGATCACCGGCGGTGCCGGCTTCATTGGCTCCCACCTGTGCGATGCGTTGTTGGACAAAGGCTACGCCGTACGCATTCTTGATGACTTTTCCACAGGCCGCAGGAGCAACCTGCAGGTCGACCACCCACGGTTGGAGCTGATTGAAGGCGATGTAGCCGATGCCGGGTTGGTTACACAGACAGCGGCTGGCTGCCGTGCTGTAGTGCACCTGGCGGCGGTGGCCTCGGTGCAGGCCTCGGTCGAGGACCCGGTACGCACCCATCAGAGCAACTTCATCGGCACCCTCAATGTCTGTGAAGCCATGCGCGTGCATGGCGTGCGTCGGGTGCTGTTCGCTTCCAGTGCGGCGGTGTATGGCAACAATGGCGAGGGCGAGTCGATTGCCGAAGAGACCCCCAAGGCGCCGCTGACCCCCTATGCCGTGGACAAACTGGCCAGTGAGCAATACCTGGACTTCTACCGCCGCCAGCATGGTCTGGAGCCGGTGGTGTTTCGCTTCTTCAATATTTTCGGGCCACGTCAGGACCCGTCCTCACCGTATTCCGGTGTGATCAGCATTTTCTGCGAGCGCGCTGTACAGGGCTTGCCGATCACGGTGTTTGGCGATGGCGAGCAGACCCGTGATTTCCTCTACGTGGGTGATCTGGTGCAGGTGATGGTGCAAGCATTGGAGCAGCCGCAGGTCGAGGAGGGGGCGGTGAACATCGGCCTCAACCAGGCGACTTCGCTGAACCAGTTGCTGGCAGCGCTGGAGAAGGTGGTGGGGAGCTTGCCAGCGATCAGCTATGTCGCGGCCCGTTCGGGGATATTCGCCATTCGCGGGCGGATAATCAGCGGTTGCTGGCGCGGTTCAAGTTCGCGCAGGCGACGCCGATGGTCGAGGGGCTGGCGCGGCTTCTGGGCAAGGCCTGATAACCGGGGGCTGCGCAGCAGCCCCAAATCATTCATGCCGCACCATTCTGCGCAGGCAGTCTTCGGCATGCAAAACCCGCCCATCCTGGGCACGCACCTGCAACGTCTCAAGCGCCTGCCCGGTAGCTCCCTCCACCAATTCCGAACGCGCCTCACCCGCCTCGAACAGAAACCGCTCCCCCATTGCCTCAAGCCAACCACCACTGGAAACACCGACCGCCCTTTCGCGGTCAGCACATATTCCTTGTAGGCACTGCCATCCGATGCCGGCTGCAAGGCCAGCAACTCGCTCTCCACCAGTAGTTTGAGCCGCGAGGCGAGGATGTTCTTCGCCAGCCCCAGGTTCTTGTGAAATTCACTGAACCGGTGCAGGCCGTCAAAGGCATCGCGCAGGATCATCAGCGCCCAACGGTCACCCAGCACCTCCAGGGCCCGGGCTACGGGGCATTGCGCATTGTGTTCATCGAGCATGGTGCAAACCTGCTTAACGTCTGGTTGCAGATTAAAACCACATTTGCTAAATAGCCAGTGTGTGGTTTCAAATCGAAACCAGATTGACGAGGTTGGTCCGATGGCACCTTCACTGACACGCTGGACAACCCTGTTGCTTGCCATTACCAGCGCCATGGCCGTCGCGACGGTGTACTTCGCTCAGCCTCTGCTTGAGTCGATGGCTGCCGAGCTGGGGGTAGGGCAGCAGCAGATTGGCTGGGTAGTTGGCGCGACCCAGGCGGGCTATGCCCTGGGGTTGCTACTGATCGTGCCGCTGGGTGACTTGGTCGATCGCAAGCGCCTGTTGCTTGGCCAGTTGCTGTTCTCGGCTCTGGCGCTGATCGGCGTCGGCATGTCGCAAAGTTGGGCAATGCTGCTGGTGGCTCTAGCCGTCACCGGGTTGATGGCCGTGATGGTGCAGGTGATGGTGGCGCATGCCGCGAGCCTGGCCTCACCGGGCCAGCAAGGGCAGGCGGTAGGCGCCGTCACCAGTGGTGTGGTGCTGGGCATTCTGCTTGCGCGCCTGGTCTCGGGCGGGTTGGCCGACCTGGCCGGTTGGCGCAGCGTGTACTGGATGGCCGCAGGCGTCTTGATAGTGCTGGCACTGGTGATATGGCGTAGCTTGCCCTCGGTGCAGCCCGTCATGCATCGGTCTGGCTACCGGGCGCTGATTGTGTCCCAGTTCAACCTGTACCGGCACGACAGGTTGCTGCGCCAGCGAGGCATGTTTGGAGTGTTGATCTTCGCCGCGTTCAGCGTGCTATGGAGTGCCATGGTCATGCCGCTCAGTGCTGCGCCGTTGGCGCTGAGCCATACCGAGATCGGCCTGTTCGGCCTGGCAGGTGTCGCGGGTACCTTGGCAGCTTCGCGTGCCGGTCGTCTGGCTGACCAGGGGCAGGGTGAACGCACTACTGGGTTGGCGCTGGCCTTGCTGACGCTGTCGTGGTTGCCCACGGCGTTTGTCGGGGCTTCACTGATGGCCTTCGTGCTGGGAGTGCTGATGCTGGACTTTGCCGTGCAGGCGGTACATGTCACCAACCAGAGCCTGTTGCTGGCCGGGCGTGGCGCGATGGCCAGCCGGTTGATCGGTGCCTACATGTGTTGCTACTCGCTTGGCAGCGGGCTGGGAGCGGTGTTGGCGGCCTGGGTGTTTGCCCATTGGGGGTGGGTCGCAGTGTGCGGGCTTGGCATGGCCATCAGCGCGGTAGCGCTGGGCTACTGGCTATGGCTGCAACGTGCGAGGGCGGCCGAAGCCGCCCTGCCGTGTTCAGGTCAGAACTTGTAGCCAAGGCCGACCATGTACACCCACGGGTCGACATCGACGTCGACCTTGGTCTTGCTGTAGCCCAAAGCGGTCGGGCCGTTGACGCTGGCCTTGGTGTCGATGTCGACGTACCAGACCGAGGCGTTGACCAGCAGGTTGTCGGTGATCATGTAGTCCATGCCCAGCTGGCCGGCGATCCCGATCGAGTCCTGCAGTTTCAGGTTGCTGAAGCCTTGCTGCTTGCGGGCACTGCTGAGGTCTTCATCGAAGAACAGGGTGTAGTTGATGCCCACGCCGGCATAGGGCTGGAACTTGGAGTTCGGTTCCATCGGGTAGTACTGCAGCGACAGGGTCGGTGGCAGTTGCTTGATGTCGGCCAGCTTGCCGTCCAGGCCGCCGCCCAGGCCTTTTACGCCTACGGTGTGCTTGAACGGGGTGGCTGCCAGCAGCTCCAGGCCGATGTGGTCGGTGAGCATATAGGCAAAGGTCAAGCCCAGCTGGGTGTCGCTGTCCAGGGTTGCCTTGGTGCCCGAAACCTTGTTGCCATCGAATTTCAGGTCGCCGCTGCTTTCGTTAGGGGCGGTGGTGATGGCGCCTGCGCGGACGATGACATCGCCTGCCTGGTGAGCGTGGGCAACAGGGGCGGCGAGCGCAAGGGCCACAAGCGAGGCGCCGAGCAAGGACTTGTTCATGGAAGCTCCCAAAGGACGTTATTAATCGAGTAGTCCAATGGTACGGAGCTGGTTAAACAGAAAGTTTGACCCAGCTCAAGAAGCGTCTTCACGAATTCGAAACAGTTCTCATCTCAGCTCATACGCGTATATTTTCTCGGCCTCCATCTGGTAGCCAGCGTCGGCCAGTTCGCTGCTGGAGGCTCTAACCTGCATCTTCCCCTCGATCCAGTAAGGTTGGTAGAGGTCTTCGACGCGCACGCCCATCTCACTGAAAATGTGCACGATCTGGTTCGACGGTGGGGGTGGCACGTGGATACACGCACCGTAGTAAGGGACCAGCAGGAATTCGGTGGTGCGGCCTTCTTCGCTGACCTCCAGTGGCACGATGTAGCCCGGCAGCTTGACCTGCTGGCCGTCGAGACCTTTCACCACCGGGGCATCGGGGGCTTGCTGGCGCGCGGGTGGGGCAGACTCGGCAGACAGGGCGTTGCTTAGCTGCGACATGTCGTGCAGCGGCGCCAGTTGTGGTGGGATGACCGGGGCGCCTTCGGGGATCAGGGCGGGCCAGTCCAGTTCACGGGGTTCTGAGGCCCAGGCAGGCAATGTCAGCGAGAGCAATATGACCAGTAGAAATTGTGTTGCCTTTACTGGCCTCTTCGCGGGTGAACCCGCGAAGAGGGCGATGAGGTGTTTGATCATTACGCGCACTCAGAGGTGTATGGACAAACCATCGGCCAGCGACTGCCAATACGCCCGCCACGCAGGCACGCTACCCATCAGCAACGCAGCCCCCAGGATGATAGCCAGCAAGGTCCATTCATGAGCGCTAGGTAGGGCCAGTGGCAGATACAAGCCATAGTTCGCCTGTACATACCCCTGCGCAAGGGCAATCCCCGCGTACAGCAAGCCAAGCCCGGCCACGATCCCGACCGCCGCCAGTGACAGTGCCTCCAGTACCAGCAGCCCCGCGATATGCCAAGGCCTGGCACCGACCGAGCGTAAGATCGCCATCTCCCGGCGGCGCTCGTTGAGGCTGGTAAGAATCGCCGTGAGCATGCCAATCAGGCCGGTCAGCACCACGAACAGCGACACCACGAACAGTGCTTGTTCGGCAGTGCCCATCAGGCTCCAGAGCTCCTGCAGGGCCACCCCAGGTAGGATCGCCAGCAGCGGCTCGCTGCGGTACTCATTGATCTCCCGCTGCAGGCTGAAGGTCGCGATCTTGCTGTTCAGCCCCAGCATGAATGCAGTGATGGCGGCAGGTTGCAGGTCCATCGCGCGTGCTTGCTCGGCGCTGATGCGCCCGGCGCCACGGGCGGGTACGCCGTTGTGCCAGTCGATATGGATCGCTTCCATACCCCCCAGGCTGATATGCAGGGTGCGATCGACCGGTGTGCCGGTGCGTTTGAGCACACCGACCACGGTGAATGGTTTGTCGTCGTGCTTGACCAGGCTGATGGCGGCCACGCCGTGGGCCAGTACCAGCTTGTCACCCAGCTTGTAATGCAGCGCCTCGGCCACTTCGGCGCCGAGCACCACTTCGAAGGGGTCGCTGGCGAACTCACGTCCCTGGCTCAGTTCCAGGTGCTGGCGGCGACCGTACTGGTAATGGCTGAAGTAATCCGCCGTGGTACCCATCACCCTGTAGCCACGGTGGGAGTCGCCCAGCGAGATCGGGATTGCCCACTTCACCCGTGGGTCCTGGGCATAATGCTGGAAGCTGTCCCAACGGATGTTGTTGGTGGCGTTACCAATGCGGAACACCGAATACAGCAGCAGGTTCACCGAGCCAGAGCGGGCGCCGACGATCAGGTCGGTTCCGCTGATGGTGCTGGCGAAGCTGGCGCGAGCCTCGGTACGGACCCGCTCCACGGCCAGCAGCAGGCACACCGACAAGGCAATGGCAAAAGCGGTCAGAAACGCAGTGAAACGGCGGTTGGCCAGGCTGGCCAGGGCAAGGCGGAGCAGGTACATCAGGCCTCCCGGGGCTTGGCGGCGCGGTTGAGGTCGGCCAGGGAAAGGTGGCGGTCGAACAGCGGTGCCAGGCTTTGATCGTGGCTGACGAACAACAAGCTTGCGCCGGCGGCGCGGCACTCATCGAACAGCAGGCGGATGAACGCTTCGCGGGTGTCGGTATCCAGTGCCGAAGTCGGCTCGTCGGCAATCACCAACTCGGGCTGGCCGATCAGTGCGCGGGCGGCGGCGACCCGCTGCTGCTGGCCGATCGACAGGCTGTCGGCGCGGCGGGCGAGCAGGGCGGGGTCGTCCAGGCCCAGGTGCGCCAACAGCGTGCTGGCTGCCTGGTCGACACCGCCATGGCGCTGCTCGGCGCGGGCCTTGCGGCTGCGCGAGAAGCGGCAGGGCAGCTCGACGTTTTCACGTACCGACAGAAATGGCAGCAGGTTGAACTGCTGAAAGATGTACCCCGTGTGATCCACCCGAAAACGGTCGCGGGCGCCCTGACTCAGCCCGCCGAGGTCCTGGCCGAGCAACTCGATACGGCCCTGGGCGGGCACGCTCACCCCGCCCAGCAGGCCCAGCAAGGTGGTCTTGCCACTGCCGCTGGGGCCCTTGAGGAACAAGGCTTCACCAGCGTTCAGGCGCAAGGCTGGAATGTCCAGCAGCGGCGGCTGACCTGGCCAGGCGAACACCAGGTCACGCAGTTCGATCAACGGCTGGCTCATTCAGAAGGCGACCGTTGCCTGGGCCGGCGTGGTTTCCACACCTTTCTGGCCATTGGGGCCGATCAGTTGCACGTTGATTTTCTGGGTGGCCGGGAAGGCCTTGAACAGTGGTGCCAGGTCCACCTGTGTCAGTTTCTCGGGGTTGGCGCAGGTCAGCTGGTAATGGGCGCCAATGTCGCTGTGTTGGTGCCCATGCTCATGATCGTCGCCATCCTCGTCGGCTTTCGGGGCGTCACCGAACAGCGGGCTTTCCAGCGCCTGCTGTTCTTCTTTGCAGCCTGCGGCAGCAGCCAGGCCGACCAGCGTCAACGGTTGTTCGAGCTGCTGGCGTACGGCGGCGACCTTGGCCTTGTCGGCATCGCTGCTGGCCGCGTGCTCGAAACCGACCAGGTTCATGGCCGGGCTGTCCAGCTCAAGCTCCAGGGTGTTGCCATCGAGTACGACGTTGAGCTTGGCTACGCCATGCTCATGGGCGCCGAGTGTGCCATGGGCGTGGTCGTGATCATGGTCATCGTGGGCATGGGCCACGGCCAGTGGCAGCAAGGCGAAGGGCAGGGCGAGCAGCAGGCGACGCATGGACGACTCCGGAGCGGGCTGGAAGATTGAGTTATGTTATAACAATTTTTCTGCGCGCCGCCAGCCTGCGTGGCTAAGGTTTCATGTTGCGGTAGCATGGCTGCATTGACCTGGGCTCAAGGAATGCATCATGAGAATTCGCGGACAGATTGGTGAATGGCCAGTGGACCTGACCATTGAGCTGGCGCCAGAAGAGTGGGCGCAGCTGGGGCAACGGGTGACGGGGCGTGAGGCGTCTGTAGACGCAACCGCAGTGGTCCACGCCCCGCCAAGTCAGGATGATGGGCAATGGGCAACAGCACGTGAGTTACTGCAACGGGCCGGGCACGTCGCAGGGCCTCAGCTGTTGGAGCAATTGGAAGCGCTGGTAGGAAGTGTCGCGGCAGGTAAACGATTGTTGGTCAGGTTGCGCCATAGTCCAGATGTGCGGGTTGAAAACGTGGGTGATGCGCCGGTTTACCATTGGGTGGGGCCACGAAAAGCCGAATGACCTGTCATTTCTGCCAGTTGTGACGCTTTGGGTGATACGTGACAGTCACCTGAACGGCACTACCGCGGGTGGAAAAAATGGATATCAGCAATGGCGCAAACGATGAAGTCCGCTCCGGCGAGGATAGCCTTTACGGCTGGCCCTTCATGGTGTTCTTCGACTGGCGCAAGGTGAATGAGTATTGGAACGCTCATGCGCTAGAACCGCAGGGCGACGGGTTCTGTGCGAAGGATATCGAGTTTGAAATCGACACGACAATGGAATCGGCGCGGTACTTCCGATGCTCATTGGGGCCATTGAAATTGCAGGTGACGGGCGGTGACGGTAGCCCGTTACGGTGGGTGGTCAGACGCAGAATCTTGTCGTGTGTAGTTATTCACCTGGCCCGTTCATTGGGTGGGCGGACAAGGATCATCACTCAAGTACGGCATGTCATAGAGGAGCAAGGTATTGAGCTCTGCCTGGAAATAGACCTCGAAGCCAACGCAGGACGCTATGACAGTGAGCATCGGGTTTCACTAGGGTGGGCTAAATATCCCGTTTTCTATCTCTCCAGTGCCTATCAAGCATCCACTCGCGATGAACAGGGGGCATTGCCCTATGCGCTCTTTTTCAAGGGGCAGGCTGATTCCAGCAAATTCATTCAGCTTGGTAAAATTCAGCCGTTGAGCACCGGGGTACTCAAACCCATGCATTTCTGGCTTCGTTCGGTAACCCCGGTAAATACACAATCATCGTTTCTAGCCCTGCATCCAGTGATTGGGGAGCACGGTAGCGGTTCGTTTCCCAACACCTACCCTTCTATTCCTGTATCAACGGCAGGCGTGTCCATGGTGCTGGATGCGACGCGCTATCCTGGGGCAGTGCTTGCCCAGCAGGATATACAAGACTGCCCCAGCCTCTTCATCCCACCGGGGCTTGTGCAGAGTGGGGTCTTGGAAACGGATGGCTCAATTGTTAGGAGTCGCTTTGAACGTCAACTGAATGAGCGTCCATTCGCACAGGTGCAAGTTGAGGGCCAGTCGTTCGGCCTTGAACCCATGGTGCGGGTGATTAATGGGGCGCAAACGGTAACGCTGAGCCTTTTGCCCAGTAATACAGGTGAGCCTCCAAAGTGGGGGAGTCAATATGGCGGTCAGGTAGAGCCAAAGGGTTGGGGGTGTACCTTCCTACCTGACGAACGGGAAGCATCTGGTATCGAGACACTGTGCGAGTATTGCGTTATTCAGGCCGCTGTGGATAACCGCGCGTTCACGTCCACAGTTGTGGTTCTTCGAGGCGTACCGACCGGCTATATTCGTTTGACGCCGTCATTACATGGTCATGTAAAGCTGTGCTATCGAATGGGAGGTCAGGAAGTCGTTATCCCCCATGAAAAAACCTATTGGAATGGGCTTAACTGTTTTATTGCCAGCAATGGGGCTATCGAACGGTTTGATAATGAGCCCTTTTGTATCATTCGGGCGCACAGCGATCTGGGCGAGGCGTTGATCTGGGCAGTGTTGATCTTGCCTGTCCCACTGATCGACGCGCAGACGGCGCTGAGCCTTGATATTGGCTAATACCTATAGAGTCGATCGATGCAGCCGCCCGATGTCAGGCGGCCGTACCTGGCATTGGCTATCAATACATCGCAGCGAACAGCTTGCGTCGGTAAACGTTGACCAGCGGGTGATCATTGCCCAGTAGCTCGAACACCTGCAGCAATGCCTTCTGCGGCAGCCCATTCTCATAGGCACGGTTACGCTGGAACAGCTTCAGCAACCCCTCCAGCGCCGCCTCATACTGCTGGCGCGCCAGTTGCTGGATGCTCAGCTGATAAGCCGCCTCGTCATCCTGCGGGTTCTGCGCCAGGCGGCTTTTCAGGTCAGCCACTTCCGGCAGGCTGGCAGCCTGGCGCAGGAAGGTCAGCTGGGCCTTGGCGCCCGCCAGTGCAGCTTTGTGTTCGTCAGTCTTGACCGCATCCAATACCACCTGCGCTTCGCCCAGCTCACCACGCTCGGCCAGGCAGCGAGCGTACAGAATCAGCGCTTCGGCATTGCTGTTGTCCTCACCCAGCAGCACCTGCAGCAGTGCTTCGGCTTCGGCGAAGCGGCTTTCGGCAAACAGTGCCTTGGCCTGCTCCAGCGGCGAAGCGACGGGTGCGGCGGGCATTTGCACATGCGGCTCGAGCATGGCGCGAATCGCCGATTCCGGCTGTGCTCCGGCGAAACCGTCCACCGGCTGGCCGTCCTTGAACAGGACCACGGTCGGCAGGCTGCGGATGCCGAACTGGGCAACCACCTGTTGCTCCACGTCGCAATTGATCTTGGCCAGCAGCAGTTCGCCCTGGTAACCCTCGGCGATCTTGGCCAGCAACGGCATCAGCGCCTTGCACGGCGCGCACCACTCGGCCCAGAAGTCCACCAGCACCGGCTTGTGGAAGGAGTTCTCGATCACCAGTTGCTGGAAGGTGGCATCGGTGGCGTCGAAAATGTAAGGCGTGTCTTGGCTCATTGCGACTCTCGCAAACTCGTGAATGGCACCACTATAAGGCGTCGCGGCTGGCGTGGTACAGGCTGACCCGGCGGAATTCGTGCGGCTCGGCCAGGTCTGGCAGGGTGAGTGCTTCAAGCACGCCCAACTGCCGGTACAGCGGGTGGCTGAAATCCCGTACTCGTGAGTCGGCCACCAGGGCCTGGCGACCGCGGCCAAGGAAGGCGTCCAGCAAGGGCAAGTTGGCGCGGTCGTACAGTACGTCTGCAACCAGGATTAGGTCGAAACGGTCGGCTTCTGCGAAGAAATCGCTGCTGTAGCTCAGCTCGACGCCGTTCAGCGCGGCATTCGCGCGGCAGGCGTCGAGGGCCAGCGGGTCGAGGTCGCAGGCCACCACCTCCAATGCACCGGCGCGTGCTGCGGCAATGCCGGCGATACCGGAGCCTGCGCCGAAGTCCAGCACGCGCTTGCCCGCCACCCATTCGGGGCGCTCGGCCAGGTAGCGGGCCATGGCCAGGCCGCTGGCCCAGCAAAAGCTCCAGTAGGGCGGTTCTTCCAGAATGCGCCGGGTTTCTTCGCTGCTGAAGGCCCGGTCCATGTTCTGGTCATCGATCAGCCACAGCTTCAGGTCGCAGCCGGGCAGTTCGCTGACGACCAGGCGCGCTTCGCCTATCAGGCCGCTGAGCGCCTGTTGCAGGGCCAGCGGTGCCACTTACGGCGCCTTCTCGAAACGCAGCGGGCCAGTGGCTTGGGTTTGGGCCTGGGTAATGCGCACGGGGGGCAGGTGCATGATCAGTTGGCCGGAGCTGCTGGCACGGCCACGCAGCTCGACCCGCGCACCGGCCGGGAAGGCTTCGGGGTTGAAGCGCAGGTGATAGGGCAGGGCCTGGCCGGTACCGGTCAGGGTGCTGCTGGCCAGCAGGCCTTGCGGGCGGTCGCGTTCGTCGATGACCAGCAAGGCCAGCTCCACGTTGGCACCGGCCGGAATTTCCAGCAAGGTGCCACTCAGCTCGCGCTGGTAGGCCGGCAGCGGGCCCAGTACTTCGGCCTGCTTGGCCGAGCGGGCGGGCGTGGGGGCTGGGAGGTTGTCGGTCTTCGGCCTGTCGCTGCCGCAGGCGGCGAGCAGGGCGGCGCAGCACAGCACGACGAGCGCTCGGTAGTGCATGGGGAGTCCTTCACGGGCAGATTTCCCATGGATGTTAACCCCTTTGGCTTGTCTTGCCAGTGCAATGCGCTACCATGGCCCTCCCTTTTTTTGTTGCCTGCCACCATGCACTGTCCCTTTTGCGGTGCCAACGACACCAAGGTCATCGACTCTCGCCTCGTTGCCGAGGGCGAGCAGGTGCGCCGCCGCCGCGAATGCGTGGCCTGTGGCGAACGCTTCACCACCTTCGAAACCGCCGAGCTGGTGCTGCCCCGGCTGATCAAGCAGGACGGCACGCGCCAGCCCTTCGACGAAGAAAAGCTGCGCGCCGGCATGCAACGGGCTCTGGAAAAGCGCCCGGTCAGCGTCGAGCGCCTGGAAGCGGCGCTGGCGCACATCAAGAGCCGCCTGCGCGCGACCGGCGAGCGCGAAGTCAAATCGCTGGTGGTAGGTGAAATGGTCATGGCCGAGCTGCGCAAGCTCGATGAAGTGGCCTATATCCGCTTTGCCTCGGTGTACCGGCGCTTCCAGGACCTCGACGAGTTCCGCGAAGAAATCGACCGCCTGGCCCGTGAGCCTGCTAGAGAGTGAACATGCCCAGCCAAGCTGCCGTCCTCGACGCCCATTACATGGCCCGCGCGCTGGAGCTGGCGCGCAAAGGCCTGTACACCACTCACCCGAACCCGCGCGTGGGCTGCGTGATCGTGCGCGATGGCGAAGTGGTCGGTGAAGGCTGGCACGTGCGTGCCGGCGAGCCGCATGCCGAAGTGCACGCCCTGCGCCAGGCTGGTGAGCGCGCCATTGGCGCCTGTGCCTACGTCACCCTTGAACCGTGCAGCCATCATGGCCGCACGCCGCCGTGCGCCGAAGCACTGGTCAAGGCCGGTGTGGCGCGGGTGGTGGCAGCCATGCAGGACCCTAACCCGCAAGTGGCAGGCCAGGGCTTGCAGCGCTTGGCCGAGGCAGGCATTGAAGTCGCCAGCGGCGTGCTCGAAACCGAAGCCCGCGCACTGAACCCGGGCTTCCTCAAGCGCATGGAGCACGGCCTGCCGTTCGTCCGCGCCAAGCTGGCCATGAGCCTGGATGGCCGCACCGCGATGGCCAGTGGCGAAAGCCAGTGGATCACCGGCCCGGCTGCCCGTTCGGCGGTGCAGCGCTTGCGCGCCCGTTCCAGCGTGGTGCTGACCAGCGCTGCCAGTGTGCTGGCCGACAATGCACGAATGACCGTGCGTGGCACCGAGCTGGGCCTGGATGCCGAAACCACCGCCCTGGCACTCAGCCGTACACCGCTGAGGGTGCTGGTCGATAGTCGCCTGCGCCTGCCGCTGGATGCGGCTTTCTTCCAAGCCGGGCCGGCGCTGGTGGTGGCTGCTGTCGCAGATGACCCGCGTTATGCCGCTGCCGGCCACGAGTTGCTCAGCCTGCCGGGTGACAATGGCCAGGTCGACTTGCCGGCGCTGCTGCAAGCCCTGGCGGCCCGAGGTGTCAACGAAATCCTGCTGGAAGCCGGTGCCGGCCTGGTCGGCGCCTTTGCCCAGCAAGGCCTTGTCGATGAGTACCAGCTGTTTGTCGCCGGCATCTTCCTTGGCTCCCAGGCCCGGCCGCTGCTGGACTGGCCGCTGGGCAAGATGAGCGAGGCACCAAGGCTGAAAATTACCGAAATGCGCGCAGTGGGCGATGACTGGCGGGTCACGGCCATCCCCTTGCCGGCGCCCGGCGTATAATGCCGGGCTTGCCCCGCGCAAACCGCTTTTTGAGGAAGACCCCATGTTCACCGGCATCATCGAATCCATCGGCACCATCCGCAGCCTGACCCCCAAGGGTGGCGACGTGCGCGTCTACGTCGAAACCGGCAAGCTCGACCTGGGTGACGTCAAGCTCGGCGACAGCATCGCCGTCAACGGTGTGTGCCTGACCGCCGTGGAGCTGCCGGGCGACGGCTTCTGGGCCGACGTCAGCGTCGAAACCCTCAAGCGCACCGCCTTCATCGACCTCAAGAGCGGCAGCAAGGTCAACCTGGAAAAGGCCCTGACTCCCACCACCCGTCTGGGTGGGCACCTGGTCAGCGGCCACGTCGACGGGGTCGGCGAAATCATTTCGCGCAGCGATAATGCCCGCGCCATCCAGTTCCGCGTACGCGCACCCAAGGAACTGGCCAAGTACATCGCCCACAAGGGTTCGATCACCGTCGACGGCACCAGCCTGACGGTCAATGAGGTCAATGGCGCCGAATTCGAGCTGACCATTGTCCCGCACACCCTGTCCGAAACCATCATGGCCGACTACCGTGCAGGGCGTCGGGTAAACCTTGAGGTCGACCTGCTGGCCCGTTATCTGGAGCGTTTGCTTTTGGGTGACAAGGCCGCCGAGCCGAGCAAGGGCAGTGGCATTACCGAAAGCTTCCTGGCCGCCAACGGCTTCTTGAAATCCTGATTGAGAAGGGGGTGCCGCGTGGCGCTCAACAGCATCGAAGAACTGGTCGAAGACATCCGCCAGGGCAAAATGGTCATCCTCATGGATGACGAAGACCGCGAGAACGAAGGCGACATCATCATGGCAGCCGAATGCTGCCTGCCCGAGCACATCAACTTCATGGCCAAGCACGCCCGTGGTCTGATCTGCATGCCGATGACCCGCGAGCGTTGCGAAACGCTGAAGCTGCCACTGATGGCACCGCGCAACGGCTCGGGCTTCGGCACCAAGTTCACCGTATCGATCGAAGCCGCCGAAGGCGTCACCACCGGTATTTCCGCCGCTGACCGCGCACGCACCGTGCAGGCCGCCGCAGCCAAGGATGCCAAGGCCGAAGACATCGTCAGCCCTGGCCACATCTTCCCGTTGATGGCCCAGCCAGGTGGCACCCTGGCTCGCGCTGGCCACACCGAAGCCGCCTGCGACCTTGCGCGCATGGCTGGTTTCGAGCCAAGCGGCGTGATCTGCGAAGTGATGAACGACGATGGCACCATGTCGCGTCGCGCCGAGCTGGAGGTGTTCGCCGCCGAGCACGGTCTGAAGATCGGCACCATCGCCGACCTGATCCACTACCGCATGATCCACGAGCGCACCGTGCAGCGTGTTTCCGAGCAGCCGGTGGAGAGCGAGCTGGGTGAATTCAACCTGGTCACCTACCGTGATGCGGTGGAAGGCGACGTGCACATGGCCCTGACCCTGGGCAAGATCTGCGCCGAAGAGCCGACCTTGGTGCGTGTGCACAACATGGACCCGCTGCGCGACCTGCTGCTGGTCAAGCAGCCGGGCCGCTGGAGCCTGCGCGCAGCCATGGCTGCCGTGGCCGAGGCTGGCAGTGGCGTGGTCTTGCTGCTGGGCCACCCGCTGGATGGCGACGTGCTGCTGGCGCACATTCGTGAAAGCGCGGGTGATGCACCGACCAAGGCACCGACCACCTACAGCACCGTGGGTGCCGGTTCGCAGATCCTGCGCGACCTTGGTGTGCGCAAGATGCGCCTGATGAGTTCGCCGATGAAGTTCAACGCGATATCCGGATTCGATCTGGAAGTTGTAGAATACGTGCCCTCCGAGTGACTTGAGGCGGCATTGACGCCCTCTGCTCGAGTCCAGACCCCTGTCGAGGCCGCTTGTATGCGGCCTCGCTCTTGAAGATGAGAATATCGGAATGACCCTGAAGACCATCGAAGGTACCTTCATCGCCCCCAAAGGTCGCTATGCTTTGGTGGTTGGCCGCTTCAACAGCTTCGTCGTCGAAAGCCTGGTAAGCGGTGCCGTTGATGCCCTGGTTCGCCACGGTGTCAGCGAAAGCGACATCACCATCATCCGTGCCCCCGGTGCATTCGAGATCCCGCTGGTAGCACAGAAGGTCGCCCAGCAAGGCGCCTACGACGCGATCATCGCCCTGGGCGCCGTGATTCGTGGTGGTACCCCGCACTTCGAATACGTGGCGGGCGAATGCACCAAGGGCCTGGCCCAGGTGTCCATGGAGTTCGGTGTACCGGTGGCCTTCGGCGTACTGACCGTCGACTCCATCGAGCAAGCCATCGAGCGTTCCGGCACCAAAGCTGGCAACAAAGGTGCTGAAGCTGCCCTGTCCGCTCTGGAAATGGTCAGCCTGCTGGCGCAGTTGGAGGCCAAGTGATTAGCGACGAAAGCGATCGTTTCAACCCGCGCGATCCAAAACCTGCGGATGCCGGCAAGCCCTCCAAGAGCGCCAAGCGCCGCGAAGCCCGCAAGCTCGCGACCCAGGCCCTCTACCAGTGGCACATGGCCCAGCATTCGCTGAACGAGATCGAAGCGCAGTTCCGGGTCGATAACGATTTCACCGATGTCGACGGTGCCTATTTCCGCGAGATCCTGCACGGGTCCCGGCAATCAAGGGCGAAATCGACAAGGCACTGGTGCCTTGCATGACCATCGCACTGGAAGAGCTCGACCCGGTCGAGCTGGCCGTGCTGCGCCTGTCCACCTGGGAGCTGATCAAGCGCGTCGACGTTCCGTACCGCGTGGTGATCAACGAAGGCGTGGAGCTGGCCAAGGTCTTCGGTGCCACCGACGGCCACAAGTTTGTCAACGGCGTGCTGGACAAGCTCGCCCCGGCCCTGCGTGAAGCAGAAGTCAAGGCGAACAAGCGCTGATCCTGGCGCAGCCTGGCCATGGGTGAGTTCGAGCTGATCAACCATTACTTCGCCGCCGCGCCCTGTGCGCAGGGCGGCGAGGGCGTGGCCCTGGGGATCGGCGACGACTGCGCCCTGCTGGATCTTCCCCCGGTGAGCAACTGGCGGTGTCCACCGACACCCTGGTCGCCGGGGTGGATTTTCCTGTTGCTTGCGATCCGTTGCTGCTCGGCCAGCGTTCGTTGGCCGTGGCGGCCAGTGACCTGGCAGCCATGGGCGCGACTGCAATCGGCTTTACCCTCGCCCTGACCCTGCCTGACGTTGGCCCTGGCTGGCTGTCGGCCTATGCCGACGGCCTCAGCCGCATGGCCCAGCGTTGCCGCATGAGCCTGATTGGTGGCGACACCACTCGCGGCCCGTTGAGTATCACTGTGACCGTGTTTGGTCGCGTGCCGGTAGGCCAGGCCTTGCGCCGCAGCGGCGCACGGCCTGGCGACCTGCTGTGTGTCGGTGGTTCGCTGGGCAAGGCTGCCGGTGCATTGCCGCTGGTACTCGGTGAGCGCGAGGCGCCGGCTGCGCAAGCCGAGCCGTTGTTGGCCCACTACTGGTCGCCAATGCCACAGCTCACCCTTGGCGCACTGCTGCGTGGCCGGGCCACAGCGGCACTGGATATCTCCGACGGGTTGCTCGCCGATTGTGGGCATATCGCCAAGGCGTCCGGCGTTGCGCTGGAGGTGAACCTGGCGCAAGTACCAGTGTCTCCTGCTTTGGAAGCCTTCCTCGGTCGTGAAGCTGCGGTGCGGGCAGCGCTCACCGGTGGCGACGATTACGTACTGGCCTTCACTTTGCCGCCCGAGGCGCTCGCGCCCCTGGCTGCCTTCGACACTATCGAAGTGCATACCATCGGCCGAGTGCTCGAAGGGCAGGGCGTGACCTTGCGCGACGCCCAAGGCCAGGACATCACCCCCGTGCAGCGGGGCTATCAACACTTTAGGGAGACACCGTGACCGATCACCCCAATCAGGTGCCTGCGGAGTTCGTTCCGCCCTCGGTCTGGCGCAACCCATGGCACTTCATCGCGTTTGGCTTCGGTTCCGGCACCTTGCCCAAGGCACCGGGTACCTGGGGCTCGCTGGTTGCCATACCGTTCATCCCGCTGTGGCAGATGCTGCCCGACTGGGGTTACTGGCTGTTGCTCGGCGTCAGCATGCTGTTTGGCTTCTGGTTGTGCGGCAAAGTTGCCAATGACTTGCGCGTACACGACCATGAAGGCATTGTCTGGGACGAGATTGTCGGCATGTGGATCACCCTCTGGCTAGTGCCGGAAGGCTGGCAGTGGCTGTTGGCAGGGTTCCTGATGTTCCGCTTCTTCGACATCCTCAAGCCGTGGCCAATCCGCTGGATCGACCGCCATGTGCACGGGGGTGTCGGCATCATGCTCGACGATATCCTGGCCGGTGTTTTCGCCTGGCTGGGCATGCAGGTTCTGGTGTGGGCGGTTGCCTGAAACAGGGAGCGCGTGAATGGCCATAAGGACTGTGCTGCTGGCAATGCTGCTGAGTGTCGCCCCGTGGGTGAGCGCTGCCGAAGGCGTACCCAAGCAGATCCATCTGGTCAGCGAGGAGTGGCTCGACTACACCAACGCCGACGGTACCGGGGTGGCCTGGGACGTGTTGCGCAAGGTGTTCGAGCCGGCCGGAGTCAAGGTGGTTACCCAGAGCGCGCCCTACAGCCGTGCGGTCGGCCTGGTGAAGCGCGGCGAGGCTGATGCCTGGGTTGGCTCGTACAAGGAAGAAAACGACGACAATCTGTACCCGCGCTGGCACTTCGACATGGACCATATCTACGCCCTGGGGCTGGCCAGCAAGCCAGTGCCTACACCGCAGAACGTGGGCAAATATCGCTTGGCCTGGGTGCGTGGCTACGACTACGGCAGCTACTTGCCTGATGTGCACGAATTTCGCGAGATTCAGCGCCGTGAAGGCATCTTGCCGATGCTCGAGCATGATCGCGTGGACTTCTATATCGATGCGCAGACCGAAGTCGATTATGTCCTGAGCCAGTCTTCGCAGCCCGAGCGCTTCCGTCGTACCCATGTGGCCGAACTGCCGCTGTACCTGGCTTTCGCCCGCAACGACCAGGCCAAGGCTCTGTGCGACCTGTTCGACAAGCGCATGGCCGAGCTGGTACGCAGCGGCGAACTGAAGCCGATCTTCGAACGCTGGAAGCAGCCGTATCCGTTCAGTGCCGATAGCAAACCCCATTGAATCCGGGCCTGCTTGACCTAAGCATCGAACTTTTCGATCTTAACCCACGGTATTGAGCCGGCCCACATTCCGCTACCTGCTGATACAATCGGCCCACGAGAAATTTTCAACTTATTCCAGGAGCACAACGTGCCCGTCGTCTTTGTTGCCGCCTCTAAACTCCCGACTCCCTTCGCGACCTTCACCATGCATGGCTTTCTCGACGAAGCCACTGGCCGTGAGCATGTGGTGCTCAGCCTGGGTGATATCGCGGACGGCCAGCCGGTGCTGGGGCGCCTGCACTCCGAGTGCCTGACCGGCGATGCCCTGTTCAGCCAGCGCTGCGATTGCGGCTCGCAGCTGGAAGCCGCGCTGCAGGCCATCGCCCGCGAAGGCCGTGGCGTGCTGCTGTACCTGCGTCAAGAAGGCCGTGGCATCGGCCTGCTGAACAAGATCCGTGCCTACGAACTGCAGGATGGCGGCGCCGACACCGTCGAAGCCAACGAGCGTCTGGGCTTTGCCGCCGACCAGCGTGACTACGCCATGTGCCTGCCGATGCTCGAGCACTTGGGTGTGAAGTCGCTGCGCCTGATGACCAACAACCCACGCAAGGTCAAAGCCCTGACCGACATGAATATCGTGGTTGCCGAGCGTGTGCCGCTGCACACCGGGCACAACCCGCACAACCGTTACTACCTGGCGACCAAGGCCGGTAAGTTGGGCCACATGCTGGGCAACGAGCACCAGGGCGAGGCGCCACAGGCGTGACACGCGCCGAGGTCAAGCGGCGCCTGGCGCTGGCCTGGTGGCAGTACCTGGCCGTGGGCCTGGTGCCGCTGCCGGTCATGGCCTGGGCCTTTGGTGGTGGTGATGCGCTGATCCCGGTGCTGGCCATGCCACTGTTCATTGCCGGTGCGGCCACCATGTTCCTCAGCTTGCCGCGCTTCGGCGCCTACAAGCGTGCACTGATCGCCACCTCCAAAGTGCTCGGCACGGGCGAAGAGCCTGGCGCCTGGATCGAACTGGCGCGGGTACGGCGCGTGGCCATGCTGTATGCCTGCTTCCCAGCCTGGGTCGCAGCGCTGACGGTGCTTGTCGGTCTGGAGGCGGTGCCGCAGATCCTGCTGGCATTGTCCACGGTGGTAGTGCTGTACCTCTATCGTATTCCGCGTCAGCTCGGCTGATGCGCCTGCTGCCTGGCCTGCTGGCGCTGTTAGCCTGCACCGCGCTGGCCGCCGACCCCTTGCGGGTGGTCAGCCTGGCCCCCTCGATGACTGAAATCATGCTTGAGCTGCAGGCCGACGACTTGTTGGTGGGCGTGCTCGACGGTGGCGAACGGCCGGCTGCCCTGGGCGACTTGCCCTCGGTCGGGCGCCAAGGGCAGCTGGACATGGAGCGTTTGCTCAGCCTGCGCCCCGACTTGTTGTTGCTGTGGCCTGGCAGCGTATCGCCCGCCCAGCGCGACCAGCTCAAGCGCCTGGGCATTGCCACCTTCAGTGCCGAACCCCATGACATCGACCAACTGATCGAGCAGATCGAGGCCATTGCCGGGCGCATTGGGCGTGCCGAGCAAGGCCACGCGTACGCTCAAGCCCTGCGCAAGCGGCTGCAGCAGCTGCGCCAGCAGTATGGGCGAGACGAACCCTTGCAGGTGTTCTATCAAGTGTGGGATAGGCCGTTGTACACGCTCGGTGGCCGCCAGGTGGTGAGCGACGCCCTGGCCGTGTGCGGGGCGCGCAACGTATTCGCCGACCTCAGCCAGCCGGCACCGCAGGTGAGTGTGGAGTCTGTACTGCTGCGTGATCCGCAGGTCATCCTGGCCGGCGATCAGGCACAGTTGGCCAGCTGGAAGGCCTGGCCGCAGCTTCGAGCCGTGGCTGATGGGCGCCTGCTGGTGGTGCCTGACAAAGGCCTGGAGCGCCCCAGCGGGCAGATGATCGAGGCCACCGCCCGCCTGTGCGCGTTGCTCGCGGCTAAAGCACCGGCGTCCAGGTAACGCTGAACAGCAGCGTGCGGCCTTCTTCGCGGTAGCCGTACTGGCTGCCATCGAAGCTGTACATGGCTCGGCTGTACTGTTTGTCCAACAGGTTGTCGAGCTTCAGTTCAAGCTTTACATCCGTCGTCAGGCGCATGCCGCCTCGTAGGCCTACAAGTCCATAGCCACCTATGCGCTCATTGTTCGATGGATCGTCGTAGCTGCCGCTGACAGCCTGCCAGCTCGCGCCCACGCTGAAGCGTTCGAACTGACGATCCAGGTCAAGGTTCAACGTGCGGCGGGCGCGTCGCTGCAGGGTATGTCCGCTTTCGCGGTCTCGGGGATCAATCATGCTCACCCCCAACTGAGAGGTCCAGCCAGCCCACTCCTGCAGCAACGACAACTCGAAGCCATTGATGCGTGCATTGTCGACATTGCCGGGTCGCCTGAGCGTTGGGTCGTAGTTGATCGCATCGCGTAGGTCGGTGCGATACAGCGAGGCTTCCAGTCGGGTATGGCTGGCCAGTTGGCTGCGCCATTGCAGCTCGTAACTCTTCGAGTGCTCGGGGCGCAGGTCCGGGTTACCGTACTGTACGTCGTAGAGGTCATTGAAAGTGGGGGCGCGAAACCCTTCGCTGTAAGACGCCAGTAGGTCGTTGCGGGAATTCAATGGAAGGGTAAGGCTGGCGTTCCAAGTGGTCTGGTCGCCGTACTGTTGGTTGCGGTCGTGACGTACGCCGAGCTCGCTCGAGAAGTGTTCCCCGGTAAAACGGTACTGGGCGAAGGCGGCGCGGTTCCAGCGGCTGTCTTCGCTGAAGTTCGCCGTGCCATGGAAGCGTTCCTCGTACCAATCGCCACCGAGCATCAGTTGGTTTTGGTCGTCGAAGGCGAGATCGTTCTGCCAGGTGACCTGATCACGATAGGTGTTGTAAATGAAGCGCTGGTCGCTGAGTTTGTCGCGTTTGTCGTCGCGGTTTTCGCTGTGGCCCAGTTCCAGCCTCGAGTGCCAGGCGTCGTTGAGTTGGGCATCGAACCAGCCGCCCAGGCTGCTGACGCTGAAATCGGTGTAGGGCTGTTGTGGATAACTCAGCCAGGTATCTTCATCGAGTCGCCCGTACGGATTGTCGTATTCACTGCGCCCGCGGCTGTCGAGCAGGTTTACACCTGCCTCGAAACGTTCGTTGAACGTATGGCTCAGGCTCAGGTTGAGCGATCGGTTGCGGTAGGCATCGTGGTCGCCATCGCTGTCGAAGGACGGCCCGGTCGAGTCGATGCCGGCAGTTTCATCCAGGCTGGCGCCCAGGTTGAAGCGGGTCGCATCGTTGCCGCCAGAAAGCCCCAGGCTGCGTTGAAAGGTCTGGTTGCTGCCAGCGGCCATGCGCAGGCGCGGCTGCAGGCCGGGGCCATTGCTACGGCGGGTGAAAATCTGGATCACCCCGCCTATGGCATCGCTGCCGTACACCGCCGAGCGCGAGCCGCGCAGCACTTCGATGCGCTCGATCTGGTCGACGTCGAGAAACTGCAGGCCGCTGTCGCCGGAGGTGGCGTTGGCGATGCGCACGCCATCGACCAGCACCAGGCTTTGTGCTGCCTTGGTGCCGCGAATGAAGATGCCAGGCAGGCTGCCACGGCCACCGGTAGGTGCCACCTGCACGCCGGGCACGCGGGTGAGCAGGTCGGTGACGCTGGTGGGTTGCAGGCGGTCGATGTCGGTGCGGGTGAAGACGGTGTTGGCGGCGCTGGTAGCGGTGCGCGATTCGACTTGGCGGCTGGCGCTGATCAATACGTCGGGGAGCTTGAGGGCGTCGTCGCGCTCAGTGGCCAGCAGCGGAAGAGGGAGGCAGAGCAGGGTGGCGAAGGTTGGGGTTTTCATGGGCAGTACCATATTGCGAGGGCTGCGCCCTCGATTGCGACACAAGGCCGCTCCTACAGGAGTCCGCGTTCCTCTGTAGAAGCGGCCTTGTGTTGCGATGGGCCGCAAAGTGGCCCCGAGGGTTACAGCCCGAGCTTGGCCATGCGAGCCTTCACCGAAGCCTCGATCCCGGCTGCATCCAGCCCGCACTCTGCCAGCATTTGCGCAGGCTTGGCGTGCTCGACATAGATATCCGGCAGCCCCAGGTGCAGCAGCGGCTTGAGCACCGCCTGACTGGCCAGGAACTCACCCACGGCAGCGCCCGCACCACCCATGATGGCGTTCTCTTCGATGGTTACCAGCAGTTCGTGGCTGCCAGCCAGCTCCAGCACCAAGGCCTCGTCCAGCGGCTTGACGAAGCGCATGTCGACCACCGTGGCGTTGATCTGCTCGGCCACCTGCATGGCCTCGGCCAGTTGCACGCCGAACACCAGCAAGGCGACTTTCTCGCCTTGGCGGCGAACCACGCCCTTGCCGATTTCCAGTGGCTGCAGGTCACCGCTGATCGGCGCGTTCGGGCCAGTGCCACGCGGGTAGCGCACGGCCGCTGGGCCGTTGTACAGGTGGCCGGTGCTGAGCATCTTGCGCAGCTCGTTCTCGTCGCTAGGCGTCATCACCAGCATGCCCGGAATGCAGCGCAGGTACGACAGGTCGTAGCTGCCGGCGTGGGTCGGGCCGTCTTCGCCGACCAGGCCGGCGCGGTCGATGGCGAACAGCACGTCGAGGTTCTGCACGGCCACGTCGTGGATCAGCTGGTCGTAGGCACGCTGCAGGAAGGTGGAGTAGATCGCCACCACCGGCTTGCTGCCCTCGCAGGCCATGCCGGCCGCCAGGGTCACGGCGTGCTGCTCGGCGATGGCCACGTCGAAGTAGCGTTGCGGGTAGCGTTCGCTGAAGTCGACCAGGTCCGAGCCTTCCTTCATCGCCGGGGTAATGCCCACCAGGCGGTTGTCGGCGGCGGCCATGTCGCACAGCCACTGGCCGAACACGGCGGAATATTTCGGGCCGCTGACTTTCTTCGGCGCGGCTGGCTTGTCGGCTGGCTCCAGCTTGGTGATGGCGTGGTAGCCGATCGGGTCGACCTCGGCCGGGGCGAAGCCCTTGCCCTTCTTGGTCACCACGTGCAGGAACTGCGGGCCCTTCAGGTCACGCATGTTGCGCAAGGTGGCGATCATGGTCGGCAGGTCGTGGCCGTCGATCGGGCCGATGTAGTTCCAGCCCAGCTCTTCGAACAGCGTACCTGGCACCAGCATGCCCTTGGCGTACTCCTCGGTGCGGCGGGCGATTTCCCAGGCACCTGGCAGGCGCGACAGCACTTTCTTGCTGCCTTCGCGCATGCTCGCGTAGGTGCGGCTGGAGAGGATCTTGGCCAGGTAGTTGGACAGGCCGCCGACATTGCGCGAAATCGACATGTCGTTGTCGTTGAGGATCACCAGCATGTCGGCGTTGACCTCCTGGGCGTGGTTCAACGCCTCGAAGGCCATACCGGCGGTCAGCGCGCCATCGCCGATCACCGCGATCGACTTGCGTGCACTGTTTTGCAGACGGGCGGCAATGGCCATGCCCAGCGCGGCGCTGATGGAGGTGCTGGAGTGGCCGACGCCAAAGGTGTCGTACTCGCTTTCGCTGCGGCGCGGGAAGGCGGCGATGCCGTCCTTCTGGCGCAGGCTGAGCATGCGGTTACGGCGCCCGGTGAGGATCTTGTGCGGGTAGGCCTGGTGGCCCACGTCCCACACCAGCCGGTCGTCCGGGGTGTCGAACACGTAGTGCAGGGCGATGGTCAGCTCGATCACGCCCAGACCGGCACCAAAGTGCCCACCGGTCTGCCCCACGGTATAGAGCAGTTCCTGGCGCAATTCGTCGGCCAGGGTCTCCAGGTCGGCTTCGGCCAACCGGCGCAGGCCGGCAGGCGTGTCAGCGCGGTCGAGCAACGGCGTGACCGGGCGTTCGCGGGGGATCTCTTGAAACGTCGTGGGCATCAGGCGAGTCGTTATAGGTGTGTGAAGACGCGGCAGTTTACCCCATTGTAGGAAATACTGCCCATTCAGACGGGTGTCGCATGGGGCGCGCAGCGGCCCCAATCCATCAGTTACGGCGTTCGACGATGTAGCGCGCCAGCGCCCGCAGCGGCTCGGCCGTTTCACCGAACCCTTGCAGTGCGATCAGCGCCTGGTCGCGCAGTTCGATTGCATAGGCCTTGGCCGCTTCCAGGCCCAGCAGGGCCGGATAGGTCGGTTTGTCACGGGCTATGTCGGCGCCCTGGCGTTTACCCAGGGTGGCGGTATCGCTTTCCACATCGAGGATATCGTCCTGCACCTGGAATGCCAGGCCGATGGCCTGTGCATAAGTTTGCAGGGCATCGAGCTGCGCTTGTTCGGCGCGGGCACTGGCCAGGGCGCCGAGGCGGACGCTGGCTTCGATCAGCGCGCCGGTCTTGTGTCGGTGCATGAATTCCAGCGCCTGCTGGTCCAGCTTCAGGCCCACTGAGCCGAGGTCGATGGCCTGGCCGCCGACCATGCCGGCCGGGCCGGCAGCCTTGGCCAATGCCTGGACCATGGCCAGGCGGATGTTGTCTGCCTGCGGGCTCAGGTGTGGGTCGAGCAGGGCGCTGAACGCCAGGCTCTGCAGGCCGTCGCCAGCCAGGATGGCGCAGGCTTCATCGAACGCTTTGTGAGTGGTTGGCTGGCCGCGACGCAGGTCGTCGTCGTCCATGGCCGGCAGGTCGTCATGCACCAGCGAGTAAGCGTGGATCAGCTCGACCGCGCAGGCGGCGCCGTTGGCCTGTTCGGCGGGTGCGCCCAGGGCTTCGCAGGCCGCGTAGGCCAGCAACGGGCGCACGCGCTTGCCGCCGTTCATCACGCTGTAGCGCATGGCGGCGTAAAGGCGCTCCAGCTCTTTGGTCGGGGCGATGAACAGCGGTTCGAGGGCGGTATCGACCCGCGCCTGGCAACTGGCCTGGTAGGTACCAATCATACGTCTGGCTCCGCGTCGAAGGGCTGGGCAGCCAGCTCGCCGTCGCGCTCCAGCAGAATTTGCACCTTCTGTTCGGCCTGGGCCAGGGCGCCCTGGCAATCACGGGTCAGGGCGATGCCTTGTTCGAAGGCGGCCAGCGACTCTTCCAGCGACAACTCGCCGTTCTCCAGGCGCTCGACCAGTGCTTGCAGGTCTGCGAGGGATTGCTCGAAATCGAGGGAGGCTTTTTTGCGGGCCATGGCGACTGTCTCGGTGGCATTCAGAACGGCGCGACACTAGCAGAGCGGGGCGGGGGAGCAAACTTCAGGGGCAATGAGGTGGGTATCAAGGGCTCTTTCGCGGGCACCCCCGCTGCCACAGGTACTCCACAGCCTTGAAGAACTGTGGGGTACCTGTGGCAGCGGGCGTGAACGCGAACAACCTGAAGGTGACCTATCAGGCTGGCTCTGCTTCCAGCTCCAACAAGGCCTCACGATACCGCGCCAGTTCTTCGATGGTGAGCACCGGCAAATTGTACTGCCGCGCATACACCGCCACCTGCTCGCCCCGGGCCATGCTGCCATCGGGGTTCATCAGTTCGCACAACACAGCCGCCGGGCGCAGGCCAGCCAGGCGCGCCAGGTCAACCGAACCTTCGGTGTGCCCACGGCGGGTCAGTACCCCGCCATTGCGGGCGCGCAGCGGGAACACATGGCCTGGGCTGACGATATGGCGCTGTTCGGCGCTGGAACGCAGTGCCGCGTCGATGGTGGTGATACGGTCCTGGGCAGAAACCCCGGTGGTAATGCCTTCTGCTGCCTCGATGGTGACGGTGAAGCCGGTGCCGTGGCGGGCCTGGTTGTTCTGCACCATCGGTGCCAGCTGCAGCGCGTCGACGGTGGCTTCATCCAGGCACAGGCAGACGATACCGCTGCAGTCGCGGATCATCATGGCCATGGTCTGCAACGTAATGTTCTCGGCGGCGGCAATGATGTCCGCTTCGTCCTCGCGGTCGTTATCGTCGAGCAGCAGTACAGGGCGCCCGGCCTGGAAGGCGGCGATGGCGGCGGAAACATTGGGAAATTGCGAAAGGTGCTGGGTGGACATGAAACGCTCCTCGTGAATGATCGATGAACGTCTCGGGGCGAACAAAATGCGCGCGCAAGGGCGCCCGAATGGCCCCTGCCTGACGCCTTCTTTCATCCGGACTATGACCGTCGGCTCTGGAGTTGCACCAGATCTGCTGACCCCCGGCATGGCCGGGGCGCTCGCGGGCTCATCTTTCGATTTACCGCCGGTGGGGACTTTCACCCCGCCCTGAAGACCGGGCAAGCATACCGCACAGTGCCACCCCACTGGCAACCCGCTGTTCTACGACCTTCGGCGGTATCATGCAGGCATGGCCTTTCTGGAGTACCCCCATGGACATTCTCCAAGTCGCCGGCGGCAAGCCGGTCAAATTATGGACTGATGGCGTGCCGGTCGAGGAGGACGCCCGCCGGCAACTGATGAACACGGCCAGGATGCCGTTCATCTTCAAGCATCTGGCGGTGATGCCGGACGTGCACCTGGGCAAGGGCTCGACCATCGGCAGCGTGATCCCCACGGTCAGTGCGATCATTCCCGCAGCGGTTGGCGTGGACATCGGCTGCGGCATGATCGCTGCGCGCACTTCTTTGCACGCCCGTGACCTGCCAGACAACCTGCATGGCCTGCGCAGCGCCATCGAGCAGGCGGTGCCCCATGGCAAAACCTTCGGCAAACGTGACCAGGGCGCCTGGGCCGATGTGCCGGCCAAGGCAGACAAGGCCTGGGGCCAGTTGGCCGGGCGCTTCAAGGCCATTACCGACAAGTACCCGCGCCTGGAGAAGACCAACAACCGTCACCACCTGGGCACCTTGGGCGGTGGCAACCACTTCATCGAAGTGTGCCTGGATGAGGCCGACCGCGTCTGGTTCATGCTGCACAGCGGCTCGCGCGGTGTGGGCAATGCCATCGGCAACCTGTTCATCGAACTGGCCCAGGCCGACATGCGTCAGCACCTGGCCAACCTGCCGGACAAGGACCTGGCGTATTTCGAGGAAGGCAGTCGCCATTTCGCGGACTACGTCCAGGCCGTGGAGTGGGCACAGGACTACGCCCGGCAGAACCGCGAGCTGATGATGCTGGCCGTGGTCGGCGCTGCTCGCAAGGCGCTGGGCAAACCGTTCGAGGCCAGCCTGGAAGCGGTGAACTGCCACCACAACTATGTACAGCGTGAGCAGCACTTTGGCCGCGAAGTGTTGGTCACGCGCAAGGGGGCGGTGTCGGCGCAGAAGGGGCAGTTGGGCATCATCCCAGGCTCCATGGGCGCCAGAAGCTTCATCGTGCGTGGGCTGGGCAATGAGGAGTCGTTCTGCTCCTGCAGCCATGGCGCTGGGCGCGTGATGAGCCGGACCAAGGCCAAAAGCCGCTTCACCGTCGAGGACCAACGGCGGGCCACGGCGCATGTGGAATGCCGCAAGGACAAGGATGTAATCGACGAAATCCCGATGGCGTACAAGGACATCGACGCGGTGATGCGTGCCCAGCAGGCGCTTGTCGAGGTGGTTCACACCCTGCGGCAGGTGGTGTGTGTGAAGGGCTAGCCAGGAGCGCCTCGAACAACTGCAGCCGGATACGTCGTTATCTGGCCAGCTGCTTGAGCACCGTACGCAAAGAAGCCCCCAGCATTTGCCCATGGTCCAGCCCCTCGAACCGTTCGAAGCGCACCTGAAGGCCTTTTACCTTGGCCAGGTCTGCCGTCAGTTCGCGCGCGGGCTTCTCCACATCGCCCTTTAACTGCGCCCTGGGGCTCGCAGGTTCCTCGCTGCCCCGCATCAGTAGCAGCCGCGCAGGGTTGTTGCCCAAGCGCTGCTCAAGCCCCCGCGCCTCCTGCACGATGGCCCCGTCATGCCACCACAGTGATGGGCTGGCGGCGGCGTAGTCGCTGAATGCGCCGGGCCGGGTGAACAGTGTATGCAGCACGGCCAGCCCGCCGTAGGAGTGGCCCCACAGGGTTTGCCTTCGCAGGTCGATGGGTGCCACGCCAGCCACCTTGTTGCGCATGGGCCCGGTCAGCAGGTCAACGAACGCCTCCACGCCGCCACTGGGCTCCCCGGTCAACGGGTCGTGTTGTTCTGTCCGCCCAGGCAATGCCGGGGTGTAGTCATAGGTGCGCGCAGTTCGCTCGATACGCTGGTCGGTCTGGTAACCCACGGCCACAAGCAATGGCGCCTGACCGGCAGCGAGCTTGCCCAGTTGCTGGCTGTCCAGCGCCCCTAGCGCGGCATTGCCATCGAGCATCCACAGCACCGGATA
This sequence comes from Pseudomonas putida, assembly GCA_041071465.1. Taxonomy (NCBI): domain Bacteria; kingdom Pseudomonadati; phylum Pseudomonadota; class Gammaproteobacteria; order Pseudomonadales; family Pseudomonadaceae; genus Pseudomonas; species Pseudomonas putida. The sequence goes on from CP163498.1 coordinate 2,786,923, forward strand.
CCCGGATGCGGGTGCCGGGCGGTTCGGCTGGCCGACCCACAGGCGGTAGTGGCGCTGGCCGTCTGCCGAGTCCATATCGAGATGGCTGAAGCGGTACGCCAGGCCCTTGCGCTGCAGCAGCGAAGTGTCCATTTTCTGGTTGTGCTCGGGCTGCGCCAGGGCGACAGGGGCTGCAAGGGCCAGTGCCAAAGCCAGCGTCAGGGTCATCTTGCTCATCAGGCGTCTCGTCAGGGCTTTGCGAGGAGCGCAAGGCGGGTGCGCCAAGATGATAATCAGTCCTGATTGGGCGTAAAGCGCATTAACTTTCTAAACAGTCCCTGGCAAGCGGCAAGGTCATGTGCAGGCACAGGCCAGGGTGGCCGTTGCTGGCCCACAAGCGGCCACCTTGCAGCTCGATGGCGCGGCGGGCGATGGCCAGGCCCAGGCCGAAGCCCGCTCCGCTACCGGCCAGGCGCTGGTAAGGCTTGAAGATGCGTTCCAGGTCGATGTCAGGCACACCGGGGCCTTGATCGCTCAGGCGCAGGTGCCAGCAATCGCCCTCACGCCAGCCATCCAGGCTCACCCGGCCCTCGGCCGGCGAGTGGCGAATGGCATTGCGCAGCAGGTTTTCCAGGGCTTGGGCCAGGCTGTCCAAGTGAGCCTGTACCCGGCAGTCGGTACCGAGCGAACACGGCAGGCGCGACGGGGCCCAGCCGCTTTCGAAGCAAACGTCCTGGCACAGTGCTTCCCATACCGAAAGCATCAACACCGGTTCGGTCGGCAGGCTGGGCTGTTCGGTGTCCATCCAGGCCAGGTCCAGCGTGTCTTCCAGCAGCTTTTGCATGTCGGCGACTTCGCGGTCCAGGCGTTCGCGCAGTTGTGGCGGTGGCAAGTCGCTGTCATGGGCAATGCGCAGCCGCGCCAGTGGCGTGCGCAATTCGTGAGACAGTGTGCGCAACAGCAGGCGCTGTTGTTCCAGGCTCTGGCGCAGGCGCCCGGCCATGTGTTCGAAGGCCTGTGCCAGTTCACCCAGCTCGTCACGGCGTTCCTGCAGGGGCAGGGCGGGGCTGTCCAGGTCGTCGGCACGCAGGGCGTCGGCGCGGTCGCGCAGGCGGTTCAGCGGTACGACCAAATGTCGGTACAACGCCAGGCCCAGCAGCAGTGCGAGCAGTGCGGGTGCAACGCCGTGGGTGATCACATGGGTCCACGGTGTCAGGCCGGTGGGCAGCAGGCGCTCGGGCAGTTGCAGCACCAGGCGGCCGTGCTCGGGGTGTTGCGGGAACTCGATGCTGACATACGGCAGCTCATCCTGCAGGCGCCGGCTCATTGGCCAGTCGAGTTTGCGCATGAAGGTCAGGTGGCTGGCTTGCTCGGCATTCAGTGGCGTGGTGCCAAGGCTTTGCAGGTGCGGCCCGACCAAGGCAACCCAGGTGTCCTCGGCTTGTTCCAGTTGCCTGCGCCAGGCCTCGGCGCCTTCCGCGCCGCCCTGGTTCCAGGCCTGTTCGGCTTGTTGTGCATAGCGGGCCAGGTAATCCTGGTCGCCCTGGGACAGGAAGTAGGTACTGCGCTCTACCGACAGGCCCCAGGTCCAGATCAGCCAGACCAGCAGCAGGCAGAAGCTGACCTGCAGTACCGCCAGTTTCCATAGCAAAGGGTGGCGACGCATCAGGGCTGTTCCGTGTCGATCAGGACATACCCTTGGCCACGCACGGCCTGGATCTGCAGGTGCTGGGCACTGATGTCGGCCAGCTTGCGGCGCAGGTTGCACACATGCACGTCCAGGCCCCTGTCCAGGCGGGTATAGGCCCGGTGCAGCACGCTCCGGTACAGGAAGGGTTTGCTCAAGGCTTCGCCGGGGTGCGCCCGCAGCGTCACCAGCAAGCGGAATTCGGAAGCGGTGAGGCCAGCGGCATTGCCGTTGTGGATAACGTCTTGACGGTCGTGGTCCAGCATCACCTCGCCGACGTCGGTACGCAGCGCCGTGCCACGGTCGAATGCCACACGCCGCAGCAAGGCGTCGACCCGGGCGTCCAGCTCCGCCAGGCTGAAGGGCTTGGGCAGGTAATCGTCCGCGCCACGGGTAAAGCCGCTGATGCGATCTTGCTCGGCGCCTAGCGCCGACATCAGCATGACCGGTACCGCCTGTTGTCGGCGCAGCTCGTCGAGCAGGCTGAGGCCGTCGATGCCTGGCAGCATGATGTCCAACAGCACCAAATCGAACTGCGATTGCTGTATGGCATTCAGTGCCTGGGTGCCGCTGGCGCAGGCGTGCACCTGGAAACCGCGGTTGAGGAAATGGCGTTCCAGGTCTTGAAGCAGGCGAGGGTCGTCTTCGACAAGGAGAAGTGAGGTGGGCACGGCGAGCCTTGAATGAGAACTTCTATCAGTTACGAATCATCCCATTGCCAGCGGCCCGAGGGCAACGCCCCAATGTGTTAAGAAGGTTAATGATGCTGCACCCCCGTTTTCGCTCCGGTATCGTTCGCAAAAAGCAACTTGTTTCGTTTGCGAATTATTATCACTTGGGCGAAGGGTGTGGCATGAACGGTTTCAAAGGTGTGGGGAGCCCGCGACGGGTGCGGGGCTGGCTGGTACTGGGGCTGCTGGCGCCATTTTCGTTGTCGGCACTGGCTGAAACTGTAGCGACTCAGGCGGCAGCCGAGGATGCCTCGCTCGACCTGCCAGCATTGACCATCGAGGGCAACCGCCTTTACGACATGCTGCCATCGGAAGAAACCGGGGGCTACAGCGTCGATGCCGCTACAGTGGGCACCAAGACGCCAGCAGCGCTAAAGGACATTCCCCAGTCCATCACCGTCTACACCCAGGACTACGTCAAGGACCGCCAGTTCGTGCACCTGGATGACCTGGCCAAGTACACCGCCGGCCTGCGCACCCTGACCAACGATAGCGGCCGCTCGTCAATCTACGCCCGTGGCTACGAGTACAGCGAATTCAACATCGACGGCCTGCCGGCCCCCATGGCCAGTATCTTCGGCACTGTGCCGTCGCTGGCGGCGTTCGACCGAGTCGAAATCATGCGTGGCCCGGCTGGGCTGTTCAGCAGTACCAGTGAACTGGGTGGCATCGTCAACATGGTGCGCAAGCGCCCGACGGCCGAATTCCAGGGCCACATCGAAGGCAGCTACGGCACCTGGGACACCAACCACGAGGAAATCGACCTGAGCGGGCCGCTGGATGACGCCGGCCGCGTGCGCGGGCGCTTCATCGCATCCCGTGACGACACCAATGGCGAAGTCGATTACAACGCCAACACCAGTAACAGCTACTACGGTGCGCTGGACATCGACCTGGACGAGGCCACCACGCTGTCGTTCGGGCTGATGCACGAAGTGAAGAACATCACCCCGCACAACGGCTACCCGGCCACGTTGTCCGGTGAAGTGCCCGACTTCAGCCATTCGCGTTTCCTGGGGGCCGACTGGAACTACTTCGACGGCAAGACCACCGACCTGGTTGCTGAACTGACCCACCGCTTCGATAACGGTGGCTACGGCCGTGTCGCTGCCCGTGGCTCGCACCGCGATACAAATTACCTGTATGCCTTCACTGCGACCAACGCCACTACCGGTGCCAACTCCGAACGCGCCAGCGCCCGCGATTTCACCCAGGACACCTACTCGCTGGACGCCAGCTACAGCCAGCCGTTCGAAACATTCGGCCAGGTCAGCGAGTTCGTGGTCGGCAGCGACTATAAGAACTACGATACCGAGTACCTCAACGGCACCACCAACCTGGGTGCCATCAACGTCAACACCTATTCGCCGAAGCAGTTCGCCAAGCCGTCGCCCAACTACAGCACCGAAACCGGCATGCAGGAAGAGGAATACGGGCTGTACTCCAAGGTTACGTTCCGCCCGATCGATCGCCTGGCGCTGATCGCCGGTGGTCGTTTCAGCTGGTATCGCGGTGACTTCTACACCACTACCCTGAGCAGCGGCGCCACCACCAATGACAGCAAACGCGTGGACGGTCACTTCACTCCATATGGCGGCCTGGTCTACGACCTGACCGATAACCACGCGTTGTATGCCAGCTACTCGCAGGTGTTCAAGCCGCAGTCCGACACCGACAGCAACGGCCGCGTGCTGAAGCCGCGTGAAGGCGAGCAGTATGAGCTCGGCCTGAAGAGCAGCTACTTTGGCGGCGACCTGAATACCCGGTTGTCGGTGTTCCGGCTGACCGACAAGAACCGCGCCACCACGCTGTACGACGCTGATGGCGTAGCAACTACCGACTCCGTTGCAGCCGGCAAGACACGTGTGAAGGGCGCGGAAGTAGAAGTGAGCGGCAAGCTGACGGCAAATTGGGAACTGCTGGCCGGCTACACCTGGATGGAAACCGAAACCGTCAAGGGTGACGCCGAAACCACCTTCTTCATCATGCCGCGCAACCAGGCATCACTGTGGAGCAAATACACCATCAACCAAGGGCCGCTGACTGGCCTGGCCGTGGGTGGCGGCATATCGGCGATGAGCAACTTCTATTCCGAAAATGGCGGTGTGCGTATCGATGCACCGGGCTATGCCACAGTGGATGCGATGCTGTCGTACCCGGTTACCTCGAAGCTGACGGCCACCTTCAACGTCAACAACCTGTTCGATCGGGACTACCTGTCGCGGGTGGGGTCAACTTCGACATTCAACTTTTACGGGCCGTCGCGCAGCATGATGGTTGGCGCGCGGTATGACTTCTGATGCGTCGATATCCCAGGTGCGGCGCTCATTGAACGATATATATAGCTAGTTTGGCATGACTGTTTTTGGCGCCGGCTTACCGGCGCCATGACCGCCTGGTTTTTTTGCAGCACTGCGTGTGCAATCGGTTGAGTCGCACTAGAGTGTAGCCCTAGCGGAGTGCTTACTGCGTGTGCAGGAGGTCTGCAAGGACGCTGAAACGTTGTTGAGATGGACGGCTGGTTTTGAGGAGTAGGCCCCATGTAGACAATTCAACTGATCGTGTCCAGGCATCCCTGTGAGGGGAATATGATTGAAGACCCATATATCCTGTTTACCCGAATACCGATTGTTGTAAACGAGCAAGGTGAACTTTTTACTGACCCTTTGTGGGTCAAGGATATAGAGCTTCATCTGAGCTACATAGAAAACTTCGGCATCTGCTGCCCTGTTGAAAAAAGCAACAACGTCGAAGGGTTGCAAAGCATTAGTCATCTGAATGTGAAATGGCTTTACGGCTTGAGAAAAGACTATGGGCTTGCCTCTGTATTAAAGAATTTCCTACCCAATTTCATGTGCGTCGCCAAAGCCTGTAAATCGGCGAGGGTCGTGCATTCCGACGGTGCCGGTTGGGCATTTCCGTTGTCCTTCTACCTGCTGCCCCTGAAACCCCTGTTTCGCTTTCAATGGGTTGTTGTCATAGAGTCTTCATTCTGGATGCTGGGCCAGGGTGATACGCGGACGTTCAGGGCAGTCATCGAGCACTACGCACACTCCCTCCTGTTGAAACGCTGTTTGAAGCTGGCAAACGCCAGGATATTCACTCAATCTTTCTACAAGGAATATTTTCTCGGGGGCAACAATAGCCACACGTTAATTAACCCTGCCAGCTGGCTCGATAAGCAGTACATGGCGGCCCCGGAGGCAGTCAGGAGGCGATTCGAAGGTAGGCGTGAGCGTACACTCAACTTGCTTTACCCCTCACGCCTGGTCGTGGATAAAGGTGTCATGGTCGTTCTTGAAGCCATTGAACAACTGAACGTCGAAGGCGTTGAAATCACGATCACTCTCATGGGTGACGGGGATTTGAAAGCGCACTGCCTACGCTTTGCCGCTGAGTACCGTGGCGCCGTCGCGGTGAGGTTTCAGAGCGCAGTCGATTATGGCAAAGACTTTTTCACGATCATTGCCCAGCATGACTGGCTGTTGGTCCCGACATTGAAGCAGGAACAACCCCGAATCATATTCGATGCGTTCAGCCAGGGCGTTCCCGTCATCGGCTCCGACACATCCGGGGTGCAGGATATTACCAGCAGGCACAATGCGCTCACGTTTGAAACCGGTAACCCGTCCAGTTTGGCTGACCGTATTCGATATGCGGCGCGGCACCCCGAGCTGGCGCTGAAAATGGGGCTCGCGGGGCTGGACTATGCGACGGGGAAAACCCACTTGCAGATGCATCAGGTTCGTGAGGAATTCCTGAAGAGCAGCTTGAAGCTCTCGGCCAGCCCGCACATCTGACGCCACGTACGAGGATCTGCCGGTTGTAGCGTATACGACGGGGTATTAAAAAGCCGGCTTGTGGCCGGCTTCTCGGGGACGCTTCCGACTAATTTATGGTAAGCCGCAATCGCCTTAACTGTGTGGCCATCAAGGGCCTGAAAGAGATGGCAGATGCCCGTGTGGGATATCGCCGAGCCCTCTGGACCGCGGCTTGCGCCGGTCGGGGCTAAATGTGCCGCGTAGCATACAAGGGCCCGCGCAGGATGCCCAGCAAAAAATGGCACAGGGTGTTTCAGCCTGGCCGCTGCTGGCGGAAATGTGACCAGTGGAACACCCAGCCAAGGATCTCCAGCCCCTGCGCCTGGCGCTGCGCTGGGGTGTAGCGTTCGACCGCATAGTTACGCCGGTCATGGCTGTGCAGATAGAGCGTATCGTGCAGGCCAAGGCTGAGGCTGTTAACCCTGAGCATGCCGTTGTGCAGCAGGGCATAGGTCTCGCCATCGACCACTCGGGTCATGCTCAGGTCGATGGCCAGGGTGGCCTCCAGCGGAATCAACGGGAGCATGTTGCCGGCCGGCATCGCCAGGCAGATCGCGTTACCGGCCTGTACACCCAACCCCTTCAGGGCCTTTGCCGGCAGGCGCAGGTTTTTGCCCGCCACTGGCGACAGCAGGCTGTTATGCATCTCGTAATAAGGCACGTTCAGTACCCGGCCGTGTCGCACCGACAGCGGAGTGGGTGGGTTGGCGAGTGCCGGCTTTGGCGGGCCGTTGCGCAGGATCGGGTTGGGGTGTTTGGGCCCTTCACCGGTGCGCAGCCAACGGCGGTGCACACAAAACAGGTCGGCCAGCTCATCCAGCCGGGCCAAAGGCACACCGCGTTTGAACCAGTTGTTGACGTGCTGCGGTGTGACGCTGCGCTGGGCGGCGAAATCGGAAGGGGTCAGGCCGCATTCATGCAGCAGGGCCTTGAGGCGGTCACCGGAAGTGTTCATGGCAGCGAGTGTAGCGGCGGGGTGCCAGCAAGGATATGAACCGGGTGTTGATGGGGTTTGTGTGAAAAGAGGCCGCCTGTAGGGCGTTGGTGTAGGACTGCGTAGGATTTCTTACTAGTAATCAGCGCATCGCCCTTTCAGGCGTAAAAAAACCCCGCCAAGGCGGGGTTTTTATGCAACCGGTATCAGCCCTTGTAGGCAGCAACCGATTTGGTGATCGCAGCACGGGCAGCGTCAGCGCCCTCCCAGCCTTCGATCTTGACCCACTTGCCCTTCTCGAGATCTTTGTAGTTGGCAAAGAAGTGCTCGATTTGCTGGATCAGCAGGGCTGGCAGGTCGGTGTATTCCTTCACGTCGACGTACAGCTGCGACAGCTTGTCGTGAGGAACGGCGATGACCTTGGCGTCGCCGCCGCCGTCGTCGGTCATGTTCAGTACGCCAACCGGGCGGGCGCGGATTACCGAGCCTGGCGCTACCGGATAAGGGGTAACCACCAGCACGTCCAGCGGGTCACCGTCGTCAGCCAGGGTGTTCGGGATGAAACCGTAGTTGGCTGGGTAGAACATTGGGGTAGCCATGAAGCGGTCGACGAACAGCGTGTCGCTGTCCTTGTCGATCTCGTATTTGATCGGCGCGTGGTTGGCCGGGATCTCGATGGCGACGTAGATGTCGTTCGGCAGGTCTTTGCCCGCCGGAATCTTGCTGTAGCTCATTGGGCAGTGCCCCCGTGTTTGACCAAAAAAGTGGCGGCGATTATAGGCACATTCTGCCGGGGCATGCCACGTCTGGCCTGATGTGCGGCCCCGTCAGGCGTGGCTTTCGCGGTACTCGGGGTGTTCGGCCTGCAGCCGGCAAAGGCGCGCCAGCGGGTCTTGCCGGTAGAACTGCGACAACTGGCGGTAGACCTGTGGATAAGCCTGATGCAGCAGGTCGGGGGCACTAAAGAAATATTCGCTGGTGACGGCAAAGAATTCTGCCGGGTTTTCTGCAGCGTATGGGTCGATGGCGGTTTCGGCGTCAGGGTCGGCATCCAACTGGCGGTTGAGGTCGTCGTAAGCCTGCTGCATGGCTGTTGCCCACTCATCCACCGGCATGCCGCTGTGCAGTGGTGGCAGGCCGTTGGCATCGCCGTTGAGCATGTCGAGCTTGTGCGCCAGCTCATGGATGACCAGGTTGTAGGCCTCCCAGCCACCGCTGCCCAGCACGCCGTTCCAGGCGAGGATGATCGGCCCCTGTTGCCAGGCTTCGCCGCTGTGCTCGCCGTCCCACACATGCTCCACGCCACTGGCATCGCGGTGCCGCTGGGGGCTCTTGAAGTCGTCGGGGTACAGGATGATTTCGTGGAAGCCCTGGTACCAGTTCAGCTCGCCCAGGTGCAGCAGTGGCAACTGTGCCTGGGCGGCCAGCAACAGGCGCTGCTCGTCGTCCAGTTCGACGCCGGGCAGGCAGGTGAGGTGCTTGTCGAGCAGGAACAGGATGCAGGCTTCGCGCAGCCATTGGTCTTCTGCGTCAGTGATGCCGTCCAGCATGGGCAGGCGCTCGCGTACGGCCTGCCATTGCTGTGGCGTGATCGGGTAACGCGCCAGAGTGCGCTTGCGCCGCCAGGCGCTGAATGACCACATGCCGGTTGCTCTTGTGCGTGTTCAGTGAGCCTTGGCCGTGCGGCCCAGACGCCCACGCAGCAGGCCGAGAATCATCGGCACCAGCGACAGGATGATAATGCCCACCACCATCAGCGACAGGTGCTGCTTGATGAACGGCACGTTGCCGAAGAAATAACCCAGGGTGACCAGCCCGCCGACCCACAGCAGCGAGCCGGCGACACTGAAGCCAAGGAAGCGTGGGTAATGCATGTGGGCGATGCCGGCGACGAACGGCGCGAAGGTGCGCAGGATGGGCAGGAAGCGCGCGAGGGTCACGGTCTTGCCGCCATGGCGTTCATAGAACTCGTGGGTGCGTTGCAGGTAATCGCGGCGGAATATCTTGGAGTTGGGGTTGTTGAACAAGCGCTCGCCGGCCGTTCGGCCGATCACGTAATTGGTGCTGTCACCCAGGATCGCGGCAACCATCAGCAGGCCGGCCAGCAGGACAGGGTCCATACCGCCACCCGCAGCCACGGCGCCGGCGATGAACAGTAGCGAATCGCCCGGCAGGAAGGGCATTACCACCAGCCCGGTTTCGCAGAAGATCACGGTGAACAGGATGGCGTAGATCCAGGGACCGTAATTGGTGACCAGCAGATCGAGGTAAGCATCGAGATGCAGGATAAGGTCCAGCGGGTTGAAATCCATGTACAGCACCTGTGTTCTGGGGCGTAGGCTCGGTTACCTGGGGATGGGTAAAATTTCACACATGACAGAAGAGGCATTATACGGCTAAGTCAGGAACATGCCCGGGGAGTTTGTAGCGGGGGGTTACGATAGAGGTAATCCTGTGGCGGCCTCTTCGGGGGCGTGCCCGCGAAAAGGCCGCCACCGGTCAATCCTGGCTGATCGGCAGGATATAGCTCTTGAACTCGGTGTCTTCGCGAAAACCGATGGATTCGTAAGTCTTGTGTGCAACTTCGTTGTCCGCGCTGGTCGACACCCGCATGCGTACGGCGTTGGTGTCCTTGGCCATTTTCTTCGCTTCGCGCATCAGGTGGTCGGCCACCAGCATGCGCCGCGAGTCTTCGGCTACATAGATATCGTTGAGAATCCACACCCGCTTCAATGACAGCGACGAGTAGCTGGGGTACAGCTGGCAGAAGCCCATCAGTTTGCTGTCGTCATCATCCGGTAGCGCCAGGTAGATCACCGATTCATCCCGTTTCAGGCGCTTTTCCAAAAAGCTGCGCGAGCTGTCGGGGTAGGGCAGCTGACCATAGAACTCGCGGTATTTGACGAACAATGGCGTGAGCAGGTCGAGGTGTTCCAGGGTTGCCTTGATGATGCGCATGTGCGGCCCTCAGAGTCCATTTTGGGAAACAGCGGAATGCCAGCAGCTTTCAAGGGCATGCTGCCCAATGCGCGGCACAAGTGCAATCCGCCTTCCGTGACATGTTTTTTACCCTTTGCCGAGCAGGAAGTTACCTTTCTGGCTGGCACTGCCTTCACTCTCCAGGCTATGGACCTCGGCCTCGTCCTTCAAATTCACCCCGGAAAGTTGGCGCCGGCAGGCTTCGCGCATCAAGTACAGCAGGCGGTGAGCCGCCATGCCATAGCTCAGCCCCTCCAGGCGGATGTTGGAAATGCAGTTGCGGTAGGCGTCGGTCAGGCCAACCTTCGGTGCATAGGTGAAATACAAGCCCAGGCTGTCAGGCGAACTCAGCCCCGGGCGTTCGCCGATCAGCATCACTGTCATGCGTGCGCCGAGCAGCTCGCCGACCTCATCGGCCACTGCCACACGGCCTTGCTGCACCAGCACCACCGGGGCGCTGGTCCAGCCGTCGGCGGCGGCCTGCTCCTCGAAGCGGTTCAGAAACGGCAGGGTGTGGCGATGCACGGCCAGCGCCGAGAGGCCGTCGGCGACCACGATGGCCAGGTCGACGCCGCCGGGGTTGGCCTGGGTGTGCTGGCGCAGGGTGGCAATCGAGTCTTCGTTCAGCCGTCGCCCCAAGTCCGGGCGCTGCAGGTACTGGTGGCGGTCGCTGGCGGCGCTGTGCAGCACCAGGCTGTCGCGCCCGCGATCACTCAGCTGGCTGGCCAGGCCGGCGTGGTCGAAGGCCAGGTGTACGGCATCGCGGGCCTGGGCATGGGCGAACTGGAAGTCCAGTTGCGCGCCGGTCGGCAGGCTGGTGCCGGTGCGGCCCAGGGCGATGCGCGCCGGGGTCAGGTTGCGCAGGGCCAGCCAAGGGTTGTCGGGGGTAGGCGTGCGATGGTCCATGGTCATCCCTATGCAAGCTGTGCCAGGGCCTGGCGAAAGGCCGGTGGCAGGTTGTCACCAAAGCGCACCCGGCCATCGGCCTGGGTGAAGATGCCGGTGCGGGCCAGCCATGCCTCGAATTCCGGCCCAGGCTTCAGGCCGAGGGTCTGGCGCGCGTACAGCGCGTCATGGAACGAGGTGGTCTGGTAGTTGAGCATGATGTCGTCGGAGCCGGGGATGCCCATGATGAAGTTGATCCCGGCCACACCCAGCAAGGTCAGCAGGGTGTCCATGTCATCCTGGTCGGCTTCGGCGTGGTTGGTGTAGCAGATGTCGCAGCCCATCGGCACACCCAGCAGCTTGCCGCAGAAGTGGTCTTCAAGGCCTGCGCGGATGATCTGCTTGCCGTTGTACAGGTACTCCGGGCCAATGAAGCCGACCACGGTGTTGACCAGAAACGGCTTGAAGTGGCGGGCCACGGCATAGGCGCGGGTTTCGCAGGTTTGCTGGTCGACGCCATGGTGGGCGTTGGCCGACAGTGCGCTGCCCTGGCCGGTTTCGAAATACATCAGGTTTTGCCCAAGGGTGCCACGTTTCAACGACAGGCCGGCTTCGTAGCCTTCCTGCAACACGTTCAGGTTGATACCGAAGCCAGCGTTGGCTGCCTCGGTGCCGGCGATGGACTGGAACACCAGGTCCAGGGGCACGCCACGGTTGATCGCTTCGATCGAGGTGGTGACGTGGGTCAGCACGCAGGACTGAGTAGGGATGTCGTAGCGTTGGATGATGGCATCGAGCATTTCCAGCAGGGCGCAGATCGAGGCGATGCTGTCGGTGGCCGGGTTGATGCCGATCATGGCGTCGCCGTTGCCGTACAGCAGGCCGTCGAGAATGCTGGCGGCAATACCGGCCGGTTCGTCGGTCGGGTGGTTGGGTTGCAACCGCGTCGACAGGCGCCCGCGCAGGCCCATGGTGCCGCGAAAGCGCGTGACCACGCGGATCTTCTGCGCCACCAGCACCAGGTCCTGCACGCGCATGATCTTCGACACCGCTGCCGCCATTTCGGGTGTCAGCCCGGGCGCCAGGGCGCGAAGGCTGTCTTCATCGGCCTCTTCGCTGAGCAGCCAGTCGCGCAGGCCGCCCACGGTCAGGTGGCTGACCGGGGCGAAAGCCTGGGCGTCGTGTGTATCGACGATAAGGCGGGTGACCTCGTCATCCTCGTAAGGGATCAGGGCTTCGTTGAGGAAGTGCGTCAGTGGGATATTGGCCAACGCCATCTGCGCCGCGACACGTTCGCCGTCGTTGCTGGCCGCGACGCCCGCCAGGTAGTCCCCCGAGCGTGCCGGGCTGGCCTTGGCCATTACGTCCTTGAGGCTGTCGAAGCGGTAGACCAGGTGGCCGACCGTGTGTACGAAACTTGCCATACAGAATCTCCAGAGCCGCGGGTTGCCCCGCGGCGGGTGGCGGCGATCAGTGCAGGGCCTCTTCGGCCTTCTGGATCGCGGCGAATTCCTCTTCCGGTGTGCCCGCGACCAGGTGGTGGCGGCTGTAGAAAGCAAAGTAGGCAATTAATACCGCATAGATCACTGCGGCGCCAATCACCACCCGTGGGTCGACCAGGAAGCCGGCGACCACGGCGATGCACGCCAGCACCAAGGCTACGCCCGAGGTGAAGACGCCACCCGGGGTGCGGTATGGGCGTTCCATCTTCGGCCGGCGGATGCGCAAGGTGATGTGCGCGGCCATCATCAGCACGTAAGACAGGGTAGCGCCGAATACGGCAACCAGGATCAGCAGGTCACCCTGGCCGGTCAGCGACAAGGCAAAACCGATGATGCCAGGGATGATCAAGGCCAGCACCGGGGCCTTGCTCTTGTTGGTTTGCGACAATTTGCGGGGCAGGTAGCCCGCGCGGGACAGGGCGAAGATCTGCCGGGAATAGGCGTAGATGATCGAGAAGAAGCTGGCGATCAGCCCGGCCAGGCCCACCAGGTTGACGAAACCGCCCATCCAGGTGTTGCCGCCGTAGGCCTTGGACAATGCCTCGACCAGCGGGTTACCGGACGCTTTCAGGGCTTCGGACCCCGCACCGCCAGGCCCGACCACCAAGATCAGCAGGGCGAAGGCCAGCAGTACCAGCATGGCACCGATCAGGCCGCGTGGCAGGTCGCGCTTGGGGTTCTTGGTCTCTTCGGCGGCCAGTGGCACACCTTCTACGGCAAGGAAGAACCAGATGGCGTAAGGAATCGCCGCCCACACACCGACATAGCCGAACGGCAGGAAGCTGCTGGCGCCTACCGCGTCCGTTTTGGCGATGTCGAACAGGTTGGCTGCATCAAAATGGGGCACCATGCTCACCAGGAACACCGCCAGGGCGATGGCTGCGATAGCGGTGATGATGAACATCAGCTTCAACGCCTCACCCACGCCAAAGATGTGGATGCCGATGAACACGATGTAGAACGCCAGGTAGATCATCCAGCCGCCGATGCCGAACAGTGACTGGCAGTAGGCGCCGATGAACACGGCGATGGCGGCGGGTGCGATGGCGTATTCGATGAGGATCGCCGTCCCGGTCAGGAAGCCGCCCCACGGGCCGAAGGCGCTGCGGGCAAAGCCGTAGCCGCCGCCTGCGGTGGGGATCATCGACGACAGCTCGGCCAATGAGAAACACATGCACAGGTACATGGTGGCCATCAGCAGGGTGGCCAGGAACATGCCACCCCAGCCGCCCTGGGCCAGGCCGAAGTTCCAGCCAGCGTAGTCGCCGGAGATGACATAGGCCACGCCCAGGCCGACCAGCAGTACCCAGCCGGCGGCGCCTTTTTTCAGTTCACGTTGCTGGAAATAGTCCGAACCGACTTTTTCGAAGTCTACGGAAGAGCCTGCCGGCGAGCCGGCGGAATGATCGCTTGGCATAGTTTCACCTGTTGTTTTTCTTGGTGGCCGGAAGGGTTCCGGGCCGATGGTGATGGGTACTGCAGGAAGCGAGCCAGAGCGGTTGGTGCACGGCAACCGCTTTGGCATTGTTAAATGCAGGCCCGGCCTCGTCGCGCGCTTGCCCGCCCTCACAGGGATTGCACAACATTCAAGTCATGTGCAGAGCTTGTGGGAGCGGGCGAGCCCGCGAGGGCCGCGACGCGGATTAGAAGAAGCCCAGCGGATTGATGTCGTAGCTCACCAGCAGGTTCTTGGTCTGCTGATAGTGGTCGAGCATCATCTTGTGCGTCTCACGGCCAACACCGGACTTCTTGTACCCGCCAAACGCGGCATGCGCCGGGTACAGGTGGTAGCAGTTGGTCCATACACGGCCAGCCTTGATGCCACGGCCCATGCGGTAGGCACGGTTGATGTCGCGGGTCCATACGCCGGCGCCCAGGCCGAACTCGGTGTCGTTGGCAATCGCCAGCGCTTCGGCTTCGTCCTTGAAGGTGGTGACGCTGACCACCGGGCCGAAGATTTCTTCCTGGAACACGCGCATCTTGTTGTTGCCCTTGAGCAGGGTCGGTTGGATGTAGTAACCGGTGGCCAGCGAGCCTTCCAGTTTTTCCACCTTGCCGCCGGTCAGCAGCTCGGCGCCTTCCTTCTGGGCGATGTCGAGGTACGACAGAATCTTCTCGAACTGCTGCTGCGAGGCCTGGGCGCCGACCATGGTGTCGGTGTCCAGCGGGTCGCCGCGCTTGATCTGCAGCACCTTCTTCATCACCACTTCCATGAACTGCGGGTAGATCGACTCCTGTACCAGTGCCCGCGATGGGCAGGTGCACACTTCGCCCTGGTTGAAGAATGCCAGCACCATGCCTTCGGCCGCCTTCTCGATGAAGCTTGGCTCGGCTTGCATGATGTCTTCGAAGTACACGTTCGGCGATTTGCCGCCCAGTTCGACAGTTGACGGGATGATGTTCTCGGCGGCGCATTTCATGATGTGCGAGCCAACCGGAGTCGAGCCGGTGAAGGCGATCTTGGCGATGCGCTTGCTGGTGGCCAGGGCTTCACCGGCTTCGCGGCCATAGCCTTGCACCACGTTCAGCACGCCAGGTGGCAGCAGGTCGCCGATCACTTCCAGCAGCACGGTGATGCCCAGGGGCGTTTGCTCGGCAGGCTTGAGCACCACGCAGTTACCCGCGGCCAGCGCGGGCGCCAGCTTCCAGGCCGCCATCAGGATCGGGAAGTTCCACGGGATGATCTGCCCGACCACGCCCAGCGGCTCATGGATGTGATAGGCCACGGTGCCTTCGTTGATCTCGGCCGCGCCGCCTTCCTGGGCGCGGATGCAGCCAGCGAAGTAGCGGAAGTGGTCGACCGCCAGCGGGATGTCGGCGTTTAGGGTTTCGCGGATTGGCTTGCCGTTGTCCCAGGTTTCGGTAATGGCCAGCAGCTCGAGGTTCTGCTCGATACGGTCGGCAATCTTCAGCAGAACGTTGGAGCGGTCCTGCACCGACGTGCGGCCCCAGGCGTCGGCCGCAGCATGGGCGGCATCCAGGGCCTTGTCGATGTCTTCGGCAGTGGAGCGAGGGAATTCAGCGATCAGCTTGCCATTCACCGGGGAGGTATTTTCGAAGTACTGCCCCTTTACCGGAGGAACGAACTCACCACCGATGTAGTTGCCGTAGCGGCTCTTGAAGGAAACCTTCGCGCCTTCGGTACCGGGATGTGCGTAACGCATGGTGTGTCTCCTGGCTATTGTGTTTGTTAGGGAGTTGAAAAGCGTAGAGCAAAGGTTGGGCCAGCGTTGGCTGTGCCAGGCAAATCAATGACTTGGGTCAGTATCACGGCGCTGATCAACAGTCGCTGTGCCGGCGCCGGTACGCGCTGGGTGACATTTTGTGCCATTTGCGACACGTCACAGGCGCGTGCATTGCAAAGCCTTTCCGGGTGGAGGATGCTGGGCTGACGCTCTATCTGCGGAGAACTACAACAATGCAGAGCAACCCTTTCAGTCGCCATGCCCAGCAGGTCCATAGCGTTGCCCATGGTCGGGCTGGGGAGGGCGGCAGTGACCCGTCCATCGCCCGCTCCTGGCTGCGCTGCCTGGAGGACTACCACCTCGACCCTACGGTGATCGAAGCGCCGGTGGTGCTTGAGCATGGGCGCCTGCTGGAAAGCCGCGAGCGCCTGCGCCAGGTGTTGCAAATTGCCGACCATGAAATGAACAGCCTGCACCAGCAGCTTTCCGGCGCGGGCCACGCAGTGCTGCTGACCGACGCCCGCGGGGTGATCCTCAACTGTGTCAGCGCCCCCACCGAGCGGCGTAGCTTCGAGCGTGCCGGGCTGTGGCTGGGCGCCGACTGGAGCGAGGCGCGCGAGGGCACCAATGGCATCGGCACCTGCCTGGTCGAGCGCCAAGCGCTGACTATCCACCAGAACGAGCACTTCCGTGGCCGCCACACCGGCCTGACCTGCTCGGCCAGCCCAGTGTTCGACCCGCATGGCGAGTTGCTGGCGGTACTCGACGTGTCCTCGGCGCGTCCTGACGTATCACGGCAAAGCCAGTTCCACACCATGGCGTTGGTCAACCTGTCGGCGAAGATGATCGAAAGCTGTTACTTCCTTCGCCATTTCGAGCAGCAATGGCTGCTGCGTTTTCACCTGCAGGCCGAGTCGGTCGGCTTGTTCAGCGAAGGCTTGCTGGCGTTCGACGGCGATGGGCGCATTTGCGCTGCCAACCAGAGCGCGCTTAACCTGCTGGGCACTGTGCGGGGCGGTGTGCTGGGCAAACCATTGAAGCGATTTTTTGCCTGCAGCCATGACGAATTGTTCAGCCGCGCCACGCCCGGCGGCAGCACCGCCTGGCCGCTGCGTACCCTGGACGGCCGCCAGGTGTTCGCCAGCCTGCGAGGGCAGGCCCGGGCGCCGGTGTGGTCGGTGCCAGCCGCCCAGCCGCGGCCCGCGTGCGAAGTAGAGCCGCTGGTCTGCCTGCTCGACCCGGCGTTGCAAAACGACTTCCGGCGCAGCGTGCGGGTGTTCGAGCGCGATGTGCCCTTGCTGCTGCGCGGCGAGACCGGTTGTGGCAAGGAGGCCTTCGCCCAGGCTGTGCATCAGGCCAGTGAGCGACGCGGCAAGCCGTTCGTTGCCATCAACTGTGCGTCGATCCCAGAAAGCCTGATCGAGAGTGAGCTGTTCGGGTACCGTGGCGGCAGTTTTACCGGCGCGCGCAAGGAAGGCATGCGCGGCAAGCTGCTGCAGGCTGACGGCGGCACCTTGCTGCTGGACGAGATCGGCGACATGCCGCTGGCCCTGCAAACCCGCCTGCTGCGGGTACTGGAGGAGCGCCAGGTGGTGCCGATCGGGGGCGAGCCGCAGGCGGTGGACGTGCGCATTGTCAGCGCCACCCACCGTGACTTGCTGGAGCGGGTAGAGCAGGGCAGTTTCCGCGAAGACCTTTATTACCGCCTCAATGGCCTGGAAGTGGCGTTGCCAGCGGTGCGCGAGCGCAGTGACAAGGCGCAGTTGCTGGACTTCCTGCTGCGCCAGGAGGCGCAGGGGCAGTTGATCGACATCGAGCCCAGGGCGCGGCAGGCACTGCTCGAATTCACCTGGCCGGGGAACGTGCGGCAAATGCGCAATGTGCTGCGTACCTTGGTGGCGCTTTGCGAAGATTCCCGAATCGCATTGGCGGATCTCCCAACCATCGTCCGCAACAACGCCAATCCTGTGGGAGCGGGCTTGCCCGCGAAGGCTGCCTCACAGCCGTATGAGGGCGAGGGTTTTGCCCTCGTTCGCGGGCAAGCCCGCTCCCGCACAACCTGCGTTGATTCCGCAGTTGACGGTGAATCCGTGGGTAACCAGGTTTTGCAGGATGCGGAACGGCAAGTTTTGCTGGCCATGCTGGAGGCAAAACACTGGCACTTGACCCGCGTCGCCGAGCACTTGGGCATCAGCCGCAATACCTTGTATCGAAAACTGCGCAAACACGGCATCACCAGGGCCGACTGAGCGAAACAGCGGGTGCGATTTGTCGCGCCCTGGGCTACCCTGCCTCGATGTTTTGCGAGGTCGACCATGCATATTCACATTCTCGGTATTTGCGGCACTTTCATGGGCTCGCTGGCGGTGCTGGCCAAGGAACTTGGCCACCGCGTCACCGGCTCGGACGCCAACGTCTATCCCCCGATGAGCACCCAGCTCGAAGCCCAGGGCATCGAACTGACCCAAGGTTATGACCCGGCTCAGCTGGACCCGGCGCCAGACCTGGTGGTCATCGGCAACGCCATGTCGCGCGGCAACCCGGCGGTTGAATACGTGCTGAACAAGGGCCTGCCCTATGTCTCCGGCCCGCAGTGGCTGGCCGACCACGTGCTGCAAGGCCGTTGGGTGCTGGCCGTTGCCGGTACCCACGGCAAGACCACCACCAGCAGCATGCTGGCCTGGGTGCTGGAGCACGCCGGCATGAGCCCAGGCTTCCTGATTGGCGGTGTGCCGCAGAACTTCTCGGTGTCGGCGCGTTTGGGCGACACGCCGTTCTTCGTGGTCGAAGCCGACGAATACGACAGCGCGTTCTTCGACAAGCGCTCGAAGTTCGTTCACTACCACCCACGTACTGCGATCCTCAACAACCTTGAGTTCGATCACGCGGACATCTTCCCGGACCTGGCCTCGATCGAGCGACAGTTCCATCACTTGGTGCGTACCATCCCCAGCGAGGGCCTGGTCATCCATCCGACCACCGAGCAAGCGCTGGAGCGAGTGATCGGCATGGGCTGCTGGACCCCGGTGCAAACCACCGGTGAAGGAGGCCAGTGGCAAGCTCGCCTGCTCAGCCCTGATGGCTCGCGCTTCGAAGTGTTGTTCGAAGGCGAGGCGCAGGGCGTGGTGGACTGGGCACTGACCGGCCAGCACAACGTCGCCAACGCCTTGGCCACCCTGGCTGCGGCCCGCCATGTTGGCGTGGTGCCGGCCATGGGGATCGCTGGCCTGAGTGCCTTCAAGAGCGTCAAGCGGCGCATGGAGAAGGTGGCCGAAGTGCAGGGCGTGACCATCTACGATGACTTCGCCCACCACCCGACCGCCATTGCCACCACCCTCGACGGCCTGCGCAAGCGTGTTGGCGAGGCACCGGTGATCGCGGTGATCGAGCCACGCTCCAACTCAATGAAGCTTGGTGCTCACCGTGACGGCCTGCCAGAAAGCGTCAACGATGCGGACCAGGTGATCTGGTATGCACCGGCCAACCTCGGCTGGGACCTGGCCGCCACCGCCGCCCAATGCAAGGTGCCGAGCGTGGTGGCCGACAGCCTCGAAGCGATCATCGAACGGGTCAAAGGCCAGGCTCGCCCAGGCACCCATGTGGTGATCATGAGCAACGGCGGTTTCGGTGGCCTGCACGGCAAGTTGGCCGAGGCGCTGAAGTGAACGGGCCGCAACGCATCACCCTGGCCATGACGGGCGCCTCTGGCGCCCAATATGGCCTGCGCTTGCTCGATTGCCTGGTGCGTGAGGACCGCGAGGTACATTTCCTCATCTCAAAGGCCGCGCAGTTGGTAATGGCCACCGAGACGGATGTGTTGCTGCCGGCCAAGCCCCAGGCAATGCAGGCCTTTCTGACGGAGTACACCGGCGCCGCCGATGGGCAGATCCGTGTGTACGGCAAGGAGGACTGGATGTCGCCCGTGGCCTCGGGCTCTGGCGCCCCAGCAGCGATGGTGGTGGTGCCGAGTTCTACCGGCACGTTGTCGGCGATTGCCACCGGTGCGTGCAACAACCTGATCGAGCGGGCTGCCGACGTTACCCTCAAGGAGCGTCGCCAGCTGATCCTGGTACCACGCGAAGCACCGTTCTCCACCATCCACCTGGAAAACATGCTCAAGCTGTCGCAAATGGGCGCGGTGATCCTGCCGGCGGCGCCGGGCTTCTATCACCAGCCACAGACCATCGACGACCTGGTCGACTTTGTCGTGGCGCGCATTCTCAACCTGCTGAACATCCCCCAGGACATGCTGCCGCGTTGGGGCGAGCATCATTTTGGGGTGGATGATTGAAGCGAGCGCTGGCCAGTTTGCTGGCGCTGGGGCTGTTGAGTGGTTGTGCCACGGTGCGCACGCTGGATGCCGCCAAGCCTGGGGCACCGGTGGTATATGCCGGCACCCGGCTGGATTTGTATGTGATCAACGGCGGGTGCTGCCCGCGTGATCATTATGGGGCTGATGCGCCGGCCTATCCGGGGTTGGACCTGCCGGGGAGCATGCTGCTCGATACCCTGTTGTTGCCGTTATCCTTACTGACAGCGGCAGGTGTAGGCTTCCAGGCCACAGGCGGCCTTTAAGGGCCCTTTCGCTGGGTTGCCCGCGAAGAGGCCCTGGCAGGTAACCCCCTATTTTTTGCCCAGCTTGCGCAATTCATCGGACTCCACAATCCGTATCCCGTCTTCTTCCTCAAGCGCCAGTCGCCACAACGCCCGCGCCAGGGTACACGCCTCGATCCCCCGGTACTTGCCAGGAATCAACCTGGAAAGTGGCGCAACCAGCTGCTCAGTGAGCCGTGGCTCTATCCGCTCGCCCAGCAGGAAGGAGGGCCGCACGATGGTCAGCTGTGGCCAGTCCTGAGCCTTGAGCGCTTCTTCCATCTCGCCCTTGACCCGGTTATAGAAAATTGACGACTTGGGGTCGGCGCCTACTGCACTGACCACCAGCAGATGCCGTGCGCCCATTTCCCTTGCGCGTTTGCTGAACGCCACCACCATGTCCAGGTCCACCGCGCGGAAGGCCGACTCGGAGCCGGCCTGTTTCAACGTGGTGCCCAGGCAGCAATAGGCAATATCGACGCGCCCGGCCAGCTGCGGGAGGAACACCGCCGGGTCGCCCACCGGGTTTTCCAGGTGTGGGTGCTCGGCCAGTGGCCGGCGGGTGGGCGCCAATACGCGGGTAATGGTGGGCTCGTTGAGCAGGCGGTCCAGCAGGTGTTCACCCGTCAGGCCCGTGGCACCGGCAAGCAGGACATGCTGAGGCGTCAAATACATGATGTCTCTCCCTTGTTACACACAAGCTTAGTGGCTGCGGGGCGTTTTTGCCTGTTCCCCCACGGCGGCTTGTGCGGCGTTACGCAAAGCTTCTTCGGCCTGTTGGCGGCGCAGGTGCTGCCAGTGTTCAAGCACGGCTGGCGGCGCCCATAGCTGCGGTTCAGAGGCCTCGAAGCCTTCCCTTTGTTCTCGTTCGGCAACGCTGGCGCGCGCCAGTTCAAACGCCTGTTTCAGGTCGTCGGTCTGGTTCAGCGCTTCGGCGAACAAGGCATCGCCAAAGTAGGTGAAGTCGGCCTCTTCCGAGCAGCCGAAGGAGACGCGGTCGGCCCGGGCGGCGGTCATGATCAGCGTGCGCTCATCTTTGAGAGGGGCGATATAGCCCCCTGAATAGCAGGCGGATATGACGATTACCTTGTCGCGGTCCTTCAACGGCGCCAGGGCGGTGGCCAGCTCGTCGGCGGACAGGTCGGCCAGCTGCAGGCGCGGCTGGTCGAGCACCAACTGGTGGTCCTGGCTGCCATGGCTGGTGAGGTAGATGAACACCAGGTCTTCGGGGCCGCTGCGTTCGGCCAGCGTGCTGGCGGCACGGGTGAGGTTCTCGCGGGTGGCCATGGGGCGGGTGGCCATATGGTCGCGGTGGTTGACCAGGGTCACCTGGCCACGGGCACCAAAGCGCACCTTGAGCATGTTGCTGACATAATCGGCTTCACGCAGGAACACGCTCTGCTGGCCATCGCCGGCCACCACCAGGCTGTACAGCTGGATCGGGGGCGCCGAGCGCGGCACCCTGGCCAGCGCTTCTTCCAGCAGCCGGCCCTGGTTGAGCAGTGCCAGGTCCAGTGGGTCGGGCAGCAGCTTGCCTTTCTGGTCACGCACGCGCACGCCATTTGCCCACACGCCGCTTTCAACCTTGCCGCTGGGCAGGATCAATCGGCCATGGCCATGGTAGGCATCATTGAGGAAGCCGCCGATGTACTGGCTGCCGTCGGCCAGTTGCAGGCTGCCTTGGCCCGATAGGCGCCAATCGGCGAACTCGCCTTTGTAGTGGCTGCCATCGCTGCCCAGCAGTTCGCCTTCACCCACCAGCGAGCCATCCTTGAATTCACCGATCCATACATCGCCATCGGCATTTTCGTAGCGGCCACGGCCCTCCAGGCGGTTGTCCTTGAACTCACCGATGTACTGCTCGCCGTCAACGCTGTCGAAGGTGCCGCTGCCTTGTAACTGGCCGTTGATGAAGTGGCCGCTGAACTGGTTGCCGCTGGCGTCGCTGCGCACGCCGGCACCGTTGGGCTTGCCTTTGGCGAACAGCCCCTGGTAGCGGCTGCCATCGGCCAGTTCCAGCTCGCCCGCGCCGTCGTAGAGGTCGTCCTTGAACTGGCCGCGGTAGGTCTGGTCGGCCTGCTTGAGGGTGCCTTCGCCGTCGCGACGGCCATGCTTGAACGTGCCGCCATAGTGGCTGCCCGGGGTGGTCAAATCGCCCAGGCCCTGGAACAGCCCCTCGGCGAACTGGCCACGGTACACCTCGCCGTTCTGGCCATGCCATTCGCCCTGGCCGTGCCACTGGCCATCCTTGAAGCTGCCGGCGTACCAGCTGCCGTTGGGGTAGTCGATCCGGCCCTCACCCTGCAGCAGGCCATCGACCACCTGCCCCCGGTAACGCCCGCCGTCAGGCAGGCGCGCGTCTGGCGGAAGCAGCGATTCGCCATCGCCACAGGCGGCGAGCAGCAGGACCAGGGTAATGGGGAGCAGTGGACGCATGGCGAGGACCGGGCAATAGGTCTGCCGAGTATGACGCAGAATGGGATCCTGAGACAGGGAGCGCAAGGCTTGTACGGCCCCTAAAGCTCACGCGGTACCTGTGGGAGCGGCTTTGGCCGCGAACACCGGCGAAGCCGGTGCCATGCACCGCGTCGCATTCTTCGCGGGTAAACCCGCTCTCACAGGGATTGGTGCCATATGCAAGTGTTTGCCCCAACCAATGGCTTCAGCGCACGCCCGGTGAAACGATGATCTTCACGTTCTCTTCCTTGTTGTTCACCAGTTCCTCGAAGCCCAGCTCGACAATCTGCTCCAGCCCGATCCGCCCGGTCACCAAGGGGCGAATATCCAGTCGTCCATCAGCGATAAAGGCAATCACATCGGCAAATTCACCGTTGTACGCCAACGCCCCCAGCACCTGCTTCTCGGTGGACACCAGCTCGAAAAAGTTGAACTCGCTAGGCTCTTCGAAAATGCCCACCAGCACACACTTGCCCGCCTTGCGGATGGTGTCGATGGCCAACTTGGCCGTGTGCTTGTTGCCGATGCACTCAAAGCTCACATCCGCCCCCAACCCGGCAGTGAGTGCGCGGATTTGCGCCAGGGCATCGCACTGGCTGGGGTCCAGCACCACGCTGGCACCGACTTCCTTGGCTTTGGCCTTGCGCGCCGAGGACATCTCAAGGGCAATGACCTGCGCTGCTCCCGCAGCCTTGGCGCACATGATGGTACACAGGCCAATGGTACCAGCACCCACCACCACCACGGTTTGGCCGAGCAGGCTGCCCGCCTTTTTCACTGCATGCATGCCCACTGCCAGCGGCTCGATCAGTGCCCCGGCTTCAGCAGGGAAGCCCTGCGGCAGCCGGTAGAGCAGGTTGGCAGGCACGTTGACCAACTCGGCGAAGGCGCCGTTGTTCATCAGGCCGGTGAAGGCCAGGCGCTCGCAGATGTTGTACAGGCCGTGGGTGCAGTAGTAGCAGTTGCCGCAATGCTGGCAGGCGTCTGCGGCCACCGGGTCGCCGACCGCAAAGCCTTCCACGCCTTCACCCAGCTTGGCGATCTGGCCGCAAAATTCGTGGCCGAGGATGCACTGGCCCTGAATGCCAGTCAGTGGGTGCGGGGCCTCCACCGGGATGAATACCGGGCCGGCGACGTATTCGTGCAGGTCGGAGCCGCAGATGCCGCACCAGTCCACCTTGATCTGTACCCAGCCCGGCGCAGGGTCGGCTGGCAGGGGTACCTGTTCGACGCGAATATCGTTGCGGCCATGCCAGACGGCGGCGCGCATATGGGTGTGGCTCAGGTCGTTCATTGTTGTTCTCCAGGCTCACGGAAAGGGCTTAGTGCTTGCGCAGGAACGCGAGCAGTTGCTGGTTGACCTGTTCAGCCGCTTCCATCTGCACCATATGCCCAGCCTCCGGCAGCACCAGTACTTCTGCCTCCAGGCCTTCGGCATGGCTGGCCGAGATGATCGCGTCCTTGCCGCCCCACACCACCAGTGCCGGGTGCTGTCCCAACACCCCGCGCAGGTCGTGGCGCTGCCGGTCGCCGTCGGCGAGGGCCGATGCCAGCTGGCGCAAGGCATCATCAACACCTTCCAGGCGCTTGAACTTGAGCATGTCCTCAAGCATTTGCCGGGTGACCAGCGCCGGGTCGGCAAACAGCTGCACCATTTGTGGTTTAAGCGCATTGCGGTTGGCGGCGCTGACAAAACCTTGCAGGTACTGCCCGTTGATTGCGTCACCCAGCCCGGCACTGGCCACCAGGCTCAGGCTGGCCACCCGCTGCGGCGCCAGGCGCGCCACGTTGAGGCTTACCGCACCGCCCATGGAATGGCCCGCCAGGTGGGCCTTGGCGATGTCCAGGTGGTCGAGCAAGGCCAGCACGGTTTCGCTCAGCTCGTCCAGGTCACCCCGTTGCAGGGCCTTGGCCGACTCGCCGTGCCCCGGCAGGTCCAGGGCGATTACGCGGCGTTCGGCGGCCAGCGCCGGGTGGTTGAACAGCCAGTTGTTGAGGTCGCCGCCAAAACCGTGCACCAGCACCAGCGGCGTGCCGCCTTCGCCCAGCTCGAACCAGCGCAGCAGGCGGCCACCGACTTCCGCCTTCTGCGGGGCCGGCCCTTGTGCCTGATCGGCGCCCCCTTCGGCGACGAACTCGGCCTGGAAGCGTTGCACCAGCGCATCGATTTCTGCTTCTTCGGCTTCGCCTTCCACCACCACTGCCAGTAGCGCGCCGACCGGCAGGGTTTCATCCGGCCTGGCCACCTGGCGGCGCAGTACACCACTGAACGGGGCTTCGACGCTGCTGCTGATCTTGTCGGTCTCGACGTCCAGCACCTCGTCGCCCTTGTTGATTTCGTCACCTTCCTGCTTGAGCCAGGCGTCCACCCGGCCCTCGGTCATCGACAAGCCCCACTTGGGCATGGTCAGGGTATGGATCTGGCTCATGCGGCACTCCTTGCAGCTTCGATCACCTTGCGCACGGCAGTTTCGATCTTCGCCGCGTCAGGGATGTACAGGTCTTCCAGTGCGTCGGAGAACGGCACCGGGGTGTGCGGCGCGGTGACCATTTCGATCGGGCCCTTGAGTGCGCCGAAGGCCTTCTGCGCCACCAGCGCGCTGATGTCGGTGGCCATCGAACAGCGCGGGTTGGCTTCATCGATCACCACCAGCCGGCCGGTCTTCTCCACGCTTTCCAGAATGCTGTCTTCGTCCAGCGGGCTGGTGGTGCGCAAGTCCAGCACCTCGCAGTCGATGCCCTGGCGGGCCAGATTGTTGGCCGCTTCAAGTGCCACGTGGACCATGCGTCCATAGGTCACCAGGGTCACGTCGTCGCCATCGCGCAGGAAGTTGGCTTCGCCGAACGGCACGGTGTACACCTCTTCTGGCACTTCGCCTTGCATGCTGTACAGCAGCTTGTGTTCGCAGAAAATTACCGGGTCGTTGTCACGGATCGCCTGGATCAACAGGCCCTTGGCATCGTAGGGCGAGGACGGACACACCACCTTCAGGCCGGGGATGTGCGTCCATAGCGAGGTGAGCATCTGCGAATGCTGGGCTGCCGCGCGCAGGCCGGCGCCGTACATCGTGCGCATCACCAGCGGGGTGACCGCCTTGCCGCCGAACATGTAGCGGAACTTGGCGGCCTGGTTGAGGATCTGGTCCAGGCAGCAGCCGGCGAAGTCGACGAACATCAGTTCGCACACCGGGCGCAGGCCCTGGGTGGCGGCACCGACCGCGGCGCCGACATAGCCGATTTCCGACAGCGGCGCGTCGAGCACGCGGCCGGGAATTGGTGGTACAGGCCTTTGGTCACCCCCAGCACGCCACCCCAGGCGTCATCCTCGCCGGGTGCACCGGCACCACCGGCGACGTCTTCGCCGATGATGAACACGGTATTGTCACGGCGCATTTCCTGGGCCAGGGCTTCGTTGATGGCCTGCTGGTAGCTGATCTTTCTTGCCATGGTGGTTCTCCTGTTGTTCTTGTAATCCGCGGCTCAGGGGTAGGCGACGTAGACGTCGGTGAGCAGGTCGGCGGGCTGTGGCTTGGGATCGGATTTGGCGCGGCGCACGGCGTCTTCGATCAGGTCCTCGATGCGCGCGTCGATGGCGTCCAGTTGCTCGGCAGTGAGCAGGCCGGCGCGGGTGGTCTTGTTACGGAACTGCATCAGGCAGTCGCGGGATTCGCGCAGGTTTTTCACTTCATCGGGGGCGCGGTAGGTTTGCGCATCGCCCTCGAAGTGGCCGTAGTAGCGGCTGAGCTTGACCTCGATCAGCGACGGGCCTTGCCCGGAACGTGCGCGCTCGATGGCCGCGCCTGCGGCCTCGTACACGGCAAAGAAGTCGAAGCCGTCGATGGTGACGCCTGGCATGCCAAAGCCAGCAGCGCGGTCGGCGATGTGGTCGCAGGCGACCGACCAGTTGGAGGCGGTGGCCTCGGCGTAGCCGTTGTTTTCGGCCACGAAGATGCACGGCAAGTTCATGATCGACGCCATGTTCATGGCTTCGAACACGGCTCCCTCGTTGGAGGCGCCATCGCCGAAGAACGCCACCGACACGTCGTCACGGCCCTTGAGTTTGGCCGCCAGCGCGGCCCCGGCCACCAGCGGAGCGCCAGCACCGACGATGCCGTTGGCACCGAGCATTCCCTTTTCCAGGTCGGCAATGTGCATCGAGCCGCCCTTGCCGCCGCATACCCCGGTTTTCTTGCCGTAGATCTCGGCCATCATGCCGTACACGTCCACGCCCTTGGCGATACAGTGGCCATGGCCGCGGTGGGTCGAGGCGATGCAGTCGCTGTCGCGCAGGTGGGCCATGACCCCGGCGGCGGAGGCTTCTTCGCCGGCATACAGGTGGACGAAGCCGGGGATCTCGCCCGTGGCGAATTCCACGTGCAGGCGTTCTTCGAAGGCGCGGATGGTGCGCATCACTTCATAGGCATGCAGCAGTTGTTCGGTACTGAGTTGATTGGACATCTTGTTGTTCTCCAGGGTTGTCTCAACACGGGTTTGCAGGGTGCAGCCGGTGGCCGCGCGGGACGGCCAGCAGGTGATGGCGAGCGGCATGCGCCAGTACGGCCTCGACGTCCACGCTGAGCGGGCCTTGGTGGTCGAGGGTGATGGTGGGCGTGTCGTGTTCGGCAAATTCGATTTCACGTTCGCCATCCAGGGCCAGGGTGCCGCTGGCCAGGCTCAGGCGATGGGCGACGCCGGGCGTCAGTGGGCCGCTGGCGGTAATGCCGCAGGCTTGCAGCAGGCCGGGGGCCAGGGGGACGAGCAGCGCTTGCTCGGCAGCGGGGTTCAGGCGTACCCAGGCGCCGTGCGGGTCCTGGCGCGATACTGGGCACCACAGGCCGCACAAGGCCGACAGGCCGATGGCATGGGGCTCGGCGAAGCAGGCGAAGACCTCGCAGAGGTCCTCGCTGCGGCTGAGCGCGCGGGCACCGATGAAGCGTTGCGGTGACACGGCCACTTCGACCAAGGCCCATTCCGCCAGCTGTTGCTCTGGCACGTTCACCAGCAGGCGCTTGTTGCGGCGCAAGCCGATGCTGGCCGGCACCCGGCCACTGGCGAGCAGGCCGCCGGCCAGGCCCGCGCTGGTGGCTTCGCGCAGTTCGGGGAAGGCGTTGTTGGTACCGGTGGACAGGGTCAGCAGCGGTACGTCACCGGCTTGGGCGGCGACCGCCTTGTGGGTGCCGTCGCCACCCAGCACAGCGATCATCGACACGCCACGCTCGACCATGCGCCGGGTAGCCAGGTGGGTATCGGCCACGGTCTGGGTCAGTGGCAGGTCGAGGATCTCGATGGCCGGCCAGTGCTGATCGTGGGCCCCTGGGCCCTGGCTGGCCTTGAGTACAGCGGCGGCGATGCCGGTCATGTCGCTGGGCAGCAGCACCTGGCCGATGCCGGTGGCGCCGAAGGCTGCGAGCAGGCGTTGAATCGCCGAGGCTTTGTCGGTGCTCGAATAGAGCCCGGCATTGGCGGTCAGGCGGCGTAGGTCGCGGCCAGAGGCAGGGTTGGCAATGATCCCGACAATCGGGGCGGGTAGCGGCATGGCGCACCTCGTATTTTTGTTTGCAAGGGCTTGAGCAAGCGCGGTGCCAGCTTTCTTCGCCTTGGCTGAAGTGGCCGCGCTAGAGGGCTTTGGTCGAGTTATGGCAGGCCTGCACGGCGGCGCCGACGAGACGCCGGGTGCCAGCGCGGGGCTGGCCATGCCGAGACGCTGAGACGCTGCGTCTCAAGCTCGGCAGTAATCACACAGTGCTTGTCGGGGCATGCACAGAGGCGCTTAATGGCCGGACAACGATAAAAACAGCAACGAGAACCGGAGGGCCTGAATGCTTGCCGCGAACTCCCGAGCCCACGTCGACTGCGTCAGCAGGGTGCTGAAGAATGCCGATCGCCTGCCACAGGCGCCGGTTCCTGCGCTGATCCTCGACTCATGGCGCCGCTCCATGGAGCTGTACCGCCTCGACCCTGGGTCCCAGCAGGGGCCGCGTATCCTTTCCCAAAGCCTGCTCAACGAATGCCGCGAACGCGCCGAGCTGTTCCTGCGTATCGCCAGCGATGCCGTGGCACGCCTGCATGAGCGGGTGCGCGGCGCCGACTACTGCGTGCTGCTGACCGACGCCCAGGGGCGCACCATCGATTATCGGGTCGAGTCGGCCATCCGCAACGACTGCCGCAAAGCCGGGCTGTACTTGGGCACCTGCTGGTCAGAGGGCGAGGAGGGCACCTGCGGCGTGGCGGCGGTGCTGACCAGCAAGGCCCCGGTCACGGTGCACAAGCGCGATCACTTTCGCGCTGCCTTCATCGGCCTTACCTGCACTGCCGCACCGGTATTCGACCCGTTGGGCGAGCTTTTGGGTGTGGTGGATGTATCAGCCTTGCAGTCGCCAGACGATCGGCGCAGCCAGCACCTGATCCGGCAACTGGTCGAGCAGACGGCCCGCGAGATCGAAAACGCCTTCTTCATGCACAGTGCCCAGGGCCATTGGGTGATGCGTGCCCATGGCACGCCAGGTTATGTGGAAAGCCAGCCCGATTACCTGCTGGCCTGGGATGCCGATGGCCGCTTGCAGGCCATCAACAGCCTGGCGCGGCAACGCTTGGTGGAGCGCTTGGGGCGTTTGCCCGAGCATATTGGCGAACTGTTCGACCTAGACCAGTTGCGCCGGGTGAGCGCGACTTCAGCCCAGCGCCTGCCCGGCTTGGGTGGTTTGTATGGCCGGGTCAGCGCGCCGCAACGACGCGAGCGCGCGCAGCCGTTGCATCAGGCCCAGGACGCGCGGATCGAGCAGCACCTGCGGTTGGCCACGCGGGTCAAGGACTGCAACCTGGCGGTGCTGGTGCTAGGCGAAACCGGTGCTGGCAAAGAGGTCTTTGCCCGCCAGTTGCACCAGCAAAGCCTGCGCCGCGACGGCCCGTTCGTCACACTGAACTGCGCGGCCATCCCGGAAAGCCTGATCGAGAGCGAGTTGTTCGGCTATGTCGCAGGAGCCTTTACCGGGGCTTCCAGCAAAGGCATGCAGGGGCTGTTGCAGCAGGCCGATGGCGGTACGCTGTTCCTGGACGAAATCGGCGATATGCCGTTGCACCTGCAAACCCGCTTGTTGCGGGTGCTGGCCGAGGGCGAAGTGGCGCCGCTGGGTGCTGCACGGCGCGAGCGGGTGGACATTCAGGTGATCTGTGCCACTCACCGCGACCTGGCAACCATGGTGGCGGACGGGCGTTTTCGTGAGGATCTGTATTTCCGCCTGGCCAATGCCCGGTTCGAGCTGCCGCCGCTGCGTGAGCGCGAGGACCGCTTGGGGTTGATTCACCAGCTGCTGGCCGAAGAAGCCCTGGCCTGTGGAGTGGAGGTGGTACTGGCCGATGCTGCGCTGCAGGCGTTGCTGGTTTATCGCTGGCCGGGCAATTTGCGCCAGCTGCGGCAGGTGTTGCGCTATGCCTGTGCGGTGAGCGAGGGCGGGCAGTTGCACTTGCAGGACCTGCCGCATGAGGTTCGCGGTGACGCGGTTGTTTCGGCTGAAAGCGGCGTATCGTGCCCGGCCCGGCAGTTGCTGCTGGATGCATTGATCCGTCATCGCTGGAAGCCAGCGGATGCGGCGCGGGCTTTGGGGATCTCGCGGGCGACCCTGTATCGACGGGTGCATGAGCATCGTATCGAGATGCCGCGGATGAAGGGGTAGGGCCATTGGGGCCGCATAGCGGCCCCAGATTGTTGCAGGCATAAAAACCCCGGAACAGGTCCGGGGTTCTGGTACATCACACTACTCGATCAATGCTCGTTGGCCAGCTTGTGTTCGAGGTAGTGAATGTTGACGCCGCCTTTGCAGAAACCTTCATCACGCACCAGGTCGCGGTGCAGCGGGATGTTGGTCTTGATGCCGTCGACGACGATCTCGTCCAGGGCATTGCGCATGCGCGCCATGGCTTCGTCGCGGTCCTTGCCGTAGGTGATCAGCTTGCCGATCAGCGAGTCGTAGTTCGGCGGAACCGAATAACCGCTGTACAGGTGCGAATCGACACGTACGCCATTGCCGCCTGGTGCGTGGAAGTGCTTCACCTTGCCTGGGCTTGGGATGAACTTCTTCGGGTCTTCTGCGTTGATCCGGCACTCCAGCGAGTGGCCACGGATCACCACGTCTTCCTGGCGGAACGACAGCTTGTTGCCAGCGGCGATGCTCAGCATCTCCTTGACGATGTCGATACCGGTAACCATCTCCGACACCGGGTGCTCAACCTGCACGCGGGTGTTCATCTCGATGAAGTAGAAGCGGCCGTTTTCGTACAGGAACTCGAAAGTACCGGCACCACGGTAGCCGATCTCGATGCACGCATCGACGCAGCGCTTGAACACTTCCTGACGGGCCTTTTCGTCGATGCCCGGGGCTGGTGCTTCTTCCAGTACCTTCTGGTGACGGCGCTGCAACGAGCAGTCGCGGTCGCCCAGGTGGATGGCGTTGCCCTGGCCGTCGGACAGCACCTGCACTTCCACGTGACGTGGGTTGGTCAGGAACTTCTCCAGGTAGACCATCGGGTTGCCGAAGGCAGCACCGGCTTCGGTACGGGTGAGCTTGGCCGAGGAAATCAGGTCCTCTTCCTTGTGCACCACGCGCATGCCGCGACCACCACCACCACCGGCGGCTTTGATGATCACCGGGTAGCCGACGTCACGGGCAATCGCCAGGGCGACTTCTTCGTCTTCCGGCAGCGGGCCATCGGAGCCTGGTACGGTCGGCACGCCCG
This sequence comes from Pseudomonas putida, assembly GCA_041071465.1. Taxonomy (NCBI): domain Bacteria; kingdom Pseudomonadati; phylum Pseudomonadota; class Gammaproteobacteria; order Pseudomonadales; family Pseudomonadaceae; genus Pseudomonas; species Pseudomonas putida. The sequence continues at coordinate 2,818,409 of CP163498.1, forward strand.
ACTTGATCATCGCGTCCTTGGCCGAAACCTTGTCACCCATCAGGCGAATGGTGTCGGCTTTCGGGCCGATGAAGGCGAAGCCGGATTTTTCTACCTGTTCGGCGAAGTCGGCGTTTTCTGCCAGGAAGCCGTAGCCCGGGTGAATCGCGGTGGCGCCGGTGACTTCGGCGGCAGCGATGATTGCCGGGATATGCAGGTAGGAATCCTTGGACGATGCAGGACCGATGCAGACCGACTCGTCTGCCAGGCCCAGGTGCATCAGCTCACGGTCGGCGGTGGAGTGCACAGCGACGGTTTTGATGCCCAGCTCTTTGCAGGCACGCAGGATCCGCAGGGCAATTTCCCCACGGTTGGCGATCAGGACTTTTTCGAGCTTCCCAGACATCGTTGGCTCTCCGCGATTCAAACGACGGTGAACAGCGGCTGGTCGAACTCAACCGGCTGGCCGTCTTCTACCAGGATGGCGTCGATGACACCGCCAACATCGGCTTCGATGTGGTTCATCATCTTCATGGCTTCAACGATGCACAGGGTGTCGCCCTTTTTCACCGTCTGGCCAACTTCAGCGAAGTTAGGCGAGGTCGGCGAAGGCTTGCGGTAGAAGGTGCCGACCATTGGCGAACGGATCACGGTGCCTTTCAGGGCTGGGGCAGCAGCAGCGGCTTCGGCGACAGGGGCGGCGGCGGCAACTGGCGCAGCAACCGGGGCGGCAGCCATCGGTGCTGGTGCGTAGAACTGCTGGGCAGCTGGGGTTTTGCTGTGACGGCTGATACGGACCGACTCTTCGCCTTCCTTGATCTCCAGTTCGTCGATGCCAGACTCTTCCAGCAGCTCGATCAGTTTCTTGACTTTACGGATATCCATTAATCATCAACTCCCAAAGGTTCGGTCAGGGGGCGAAATACAAAAAAACGTATCGGAACGTTTCTCTCGAACCCCGGCCCACTTAGGCCAGGGTTTTCATCATTTGGGCTGTGCGTTGGCAGCCAGTTGTTCCAGCGCGGACTCCAGGGCCAGGCGATAACCGCTGGCGCCCAGGCCGCAGATCACCCCTACGGCAACATCGGAAAAGTAGGAGTGGTGACGGAACGGTTCGCGTTTGTGCACGTTGGACAGGTGCACTTCGATGAATGGGATGCTCACCGCAAGCAATGCGTCACGTAATGCGACGCTTGTGTGGGTGAAAGCAGCCGGATTGATCAGGATGAAGTCCACACCCTCGTTGCGTGCGGCGTGAATGCGGTCGATCAATTCGTATTCGGCATTGCTCTGCAGGTACTGCAGATGGTGGCCTGCGGCGCGGGCACGTTGCTCCAGGTCCTGGTTGATCTGGGCCAGGGTCACGGCGCCGTAATGGCCTGGCTCGCGAGTACCGAGCAGGTTGAGGTTGGGGCCGTGGAGCACCAGTAGCGTTGCCATCTGCGGATTCCTTGGATTTGTAGGGCAATTCGACACAGCGCGGCGAGTGTGCCGTAAAGCGACCGCAAGTGTCCAGTTCCCGGCAATAGCCAGCACGATGTCCGAGATTCGCGCGAAGTATGTGACCAAATAATTAAATCTGGTCACTGATTTCAGGATTTTCCCCGCCTCGCGGGAAGTTATAGACCGGCTTTGCCGCGTACGCGTGCCAGAATTTGTGCAAATTCAGCGGCGTTTATTTCGCCTATCACCCGATCAGCGGTAATTTCGCTGCCGTTCGCTGCAAAGAACAGCAGGGCAGGCGGGCCGAACAGCTGGTAGCGGTCGAGCAGTTTGCGTTGCTCGGCATTGCTTTCGGTGATGTCGAAACGCAGCAGTTTGAAGCCGGTCAACTGTGTCTGCACCTGGGGCGCATTGAGCACCTCATGCTCGATCACCTTGCAACTGATGCACCAGTCGGCGTACCAGTCCAGCAGCACTGGCTGCCCGGCCGCCTTGGCTTGCGCCAAGGCCGCGTCCAATGCGTCAGGCGTGGTGATGGTCTGCCAGGCATCGGCCTTTGCCGTCGGGCTGGCGCCGCTGGCGCCCAGTGTTGCAACTGGCAGCGGTCGCAGTGGGTCGCCCTGGCCACTGAGGGCGCCGTACCAACAGGCCAGCGCGTACACCAGCAAGGCCAGGCCGAGCAGTTGCGCCAGGCGCTGGGGCGCGGTTTTGACGACGAGCTCCAGGGCACCGAGGAACAGGGCCACGCCAGCGGCGAGGAAACCGACCAGCAGCAAGGTCACAGGGCCTGGCAGTACACGGCTGAGCAAGCCGATGGCCAGCCCCAGCAGCAGCACGCCGATGGCGTTTTTCACCGTGTTCATCCAAGGGCCGCTTTTCGGCAGCCAGGCTGCGCCACCGGTGGCCACCAGTAGCAACGGTGCGCCCATGCCCAAACCCAGGGCGAACAACTTGAGCGCGCCGCCCAGGGCATCGCCGCTGGCGCTGATATACAGCAGGGCACCGGCCAGGGGCGCCGAGACGCATGGCGAAACCAGCAGGCTGGAGAGCACGCCAAGTATTGCCGCGCCTAGCAGAGAGCCGCCGCGGGTATGGTTGGCGACGTTGTTCAGGCGGTTGCTCAGGGCCTGGGGCAGCTTCAGTTCGAACAGGCCGAACATGGCCAGGGCGAATACCACGAAGAACAGCGCGAAAGGCACCAGCACCCAGGCCGACTGCAGGCGTGCCTGCAGGTTCAGGCCCGCACCGAACAGGCCCATCAGGGCGCCGAGTGCCGCAAAGCTGGCAGCCATAGGCAGCACGTAGGCCAGCGACAGCGACAGCCCGCGTAGCCCGCCAACCTGGCCGCGCAGCACCACGCCAGACAGGATCGGCAGCATCGGCAGGACGCAGGGCGTGAAGGTCAGGCCGACCCCGGCGAGGAAGAACAGCAGCAGCGACTTCCAGTTCCAGGCAGGGGTGGTGGTGGTCGGCGTGTTGCCAAGGCCTTCGCCATCGATGGTCAGGCGTGCGGTTTCCGGTGGGTAGCACAGGCCTTTGTCGGCGCAGCCCTGGTAGCCCACCAGCAAGGTGAAGGCGCGCGGGTCGTTGCGTGGCAGCTCGATGTCGAGCACACCGTGGTACACCTCGACGTCGCCGAAAAACTCATCGTGCTTGGCTTCGCCCTTGGGGATGTTCGGCGTGCCAAGGGCGATATCGGCCGGTTCCGTGCGGAACTGGAAACGGTGGCGGTAGAGGTAATAGCCATCGGTGGCGACGAAACGCAGCTTGATGGTTTGCGCATCGGCCTGGACCAGGTTGAGCTTGAAGGCTTCGTGCACCGGCAGGAAGTCGGCGTTGTTGGCCAGCGAAGCGGCGCCGAGTGTGGCGCTGGGGCGGTTGTCGAGCAGGCCCGTGGCGAAGGCAGGGCTGGCCAGCAGCAGGAACAGCAGGAAAAACAGGCGGCGCATGGCGGACTCGCGAGGTGGAACGTGCTGGGCATGATAGCGGAGTTGGTGTGGGTTGGGGCCAGTAGTGCCTGCCATGACATATGCGGCGCCTATGAGATCGAGCGCCGCCCGCGCGGCGCATCGCGAGCTGCGCTCGCTCCTACGTTTGTTTCGGGCCAATTATTTCTGTGCGATTTGCGCGCGAACGCCTTGGCGCATGGCGCGATATTGCGTCGTACAAACAAGGCGGTCGCGTGCGCCTGCCACAGGCGTTACTGGCCAATAACAAACGTAGGAGCGAGCGCAGCTCGCGATGCGCCGCGCGGGCGGCGCTCGATCTCACAGGCGCTGAAAGATCCAGGTCAGACTCTGAACGCCCGCACCGCCCGGTTCAGCTCGCCGCCCAGGCTCAGCAAATGCTCGCCTTGCTCACGCCCCTCACCAATACGCTGCAAGTTGTCCTCACCCAGCTCATGAATCCGCTCGCTGTGGTCACGAATTTCGCTCACCGCGCCGCTCTGCTGCGCCGTGACATCGGCAATCCGCACGGCCGTGTCCGAGATGGTACGAATGGCACAGACAATCTCATCCAGTGCTCCGTCTGCCGCCTGGGCCTGATTGGCCGTGGCCTCGGCATGCTCAAGCTGCGCGCGCATCCCGGCCACCGAGCCTCTGGCCGCCTGCTGCAAGCGGTCGATCAGGGCCTGAATCTCGCCGGTAGCGCCTGTGGTGCGCTGTGCCAACGAGCGCACCTCATCGGCCACCACGGCAAAGCCACGGCCCATCTCACCGGCGCGGGCCGCTTCGATCGCGGCGTTCAGTGCCAGCAGGTTGGTCTGCTCGGCAATCGAGCGGATTACCGTCAGTACGCCGCCGATGGTTGCCGACTCTTCCGCCAACTGCTCGATCATGCGGGCGTTGCCTTGCACTTCATCGACCAGGTCACGTAAGCCCGACAGGCTCTGGCCAATTACGGCCTGGCCTTGCTCCACGGCGCGCCCGGCATCGCGGCTGGCATCGGCGGCGGCGCTCGCATCCCCCGCCACTTGCTGAATGGTCGCCTCCAGTTCACCGAGGGCATCGCGGATCTGCCCGGTATCGCCGGCTTGGCGCTCGGCGCCATCGTGCAGCGCGGCGCTCATGCCGGCCAGGGCGTGGCTGCTGCCGGCCACTTGTTCGGCGTTGTGGCGGATGGTGCCGACCAGCTCGACCAGGTACTGGCGCAGGCGGTTGAGCGATTCCTGGATATCGTGCAGTTCGCGGTTGGTCTTGCCCAGGGTGATAGCCTGGGCAAAGTCACCCTCTGCCCAACGCGACAGGGCGGGCGCCAGGCCTGTAAGGGTGCGGGCCAAGCGCCTCTGCAGTGTGTCGATCAGCAGGGCAATCAGCAGGATCAGGCCGATCATCAGGCCTTGGATGATGCGCACTTCGGCAGCGATTTTTGCATGCTGGCCGCGTACCTCGGGCTCCAGCGCGGCGATGGCCTGCTGCACCGCCTCCAGGCGCTGGCGGGTGCTGGCCGCCAGGGCGACGCGGCGCTCGATTTGTTCGCGGGTGCGTTGCAGCTCGGCCGGGTAGCGGCTGAGCAGGCTTTGCAGTTCGCGCTTCAGGCCTACGGCAATGTCTTCCTGCTGGGCGCTGGCCTGGGACGCCAGGCCCATCATCGCGGCGAAGTCGTCGGCGCCGGATTCGGCCGTACGGGTTACGCCGAGCAGGGGCAGACCGTCGACCACCTGGGCCTGGACGCGGATCAGTTGCAGCTCGCGCTCGACTTCGTCGGCCAGCTCCGGGCGGCCGCTGCTGACCAGCTTGTCGCGGGCCAGTGACAGCCGGCCCAGGTGCACGGTGGCGTCGAGCAGTGGCAGCAGGTAACGGTTGGCCTCGGCATTGCCGCTGTCGCGGGCGTAGCCGGCCATTTGTTCAAGGTTCGCCCCCAGCTCCCGCTCGGCTTGCAGCAGCAAGGCTTGTGGGTCGCCGGCCAGCTTGCCAGCGGCCAGCAGTTCATTGGCAGTGAAGGCCTGCAGGCTGTCCAGGCTAGGGCGCAATTGCTCGGCCAGCTCAACGGGCCAGTCGGCCAGGGCGGCCTGCAGCTGCTGGTTGGCTTCCATGGCGGCGGCATGGCGCAGGGCATCGCCGCTGCCCAGGTACGCCTGGATGTTGCGTGCCGCCTGGTTCTGGAACTGTTGGGACAGGCCCAGGTAGCGCTCCATCATCTGGTAGGGGCGCTCCAGGGCCCGCTGCGACCACCACAGGGTTGCGCCCAAGGCGAGGCACACGGTCACCAGCAACAGGGTGTTGAAATTGGTCAGCCACTTCAGGCGCATAGCCGCGAGCTTCCTGGTGAGGGGGAGTGGCGGCTGAAGTTATTGCGATTTTGTGACGCGGTGATGACGGCAAGGGCTTGACGCCAGAAAAAAGTGGCACAGTGCCGGTACGGTTTTAAGTGACTTAGGGCTCTACACGCACTACGCAATTGCGCCCCGCGTGCTTGGCCCGGTACAGCGCTTCGTCCGCCGCACTGGCCATGGTCAGTGCATCCAGCCCCTCGTCCAGCTGTACGACTCCGGCACTGAAGGTGCACTGCAAATCCCGTGGCTGCGCCGGGTAGAGAATCTCGGCAAAGCGCCGGCGAATTTCGTCCAGTACCCTGTGTGCCGCGTCCAGCGCGGTATTGGGCATGACGATGGCGAACTCTTCGCCACCATAGCGGCCAATGAAATCGGTCTTGCGCAAGCGCTGCTTGAGGAACAACGCCAGGCTCTTGATCACCCGATCGCCCATGGGGTGGCCGTGGCGGTCGTTGATCTTTTTGAAGTGGTCGATATCGAGCATGGCAAAGCTCAACGGCTGCAGTTCGCGGCGGGCGCGGAAGCTGCAGTCTTCCAGCAGTTGCAGGATGTGGGTGTGGTTGTACAGCCCGGTCAGGCTGTCGCGCACCATGCGCGCCTTCAAGTGCCGGGCGCGGGCGGCGCGGTTGCGCACGGTGGTGATCAGGTGACGTGAGCGAAAGGGTTTGGTCAAAAAGTCATCACCGCCTTCGCTCATGGCATCCAGCTGCTTGTCCAGGTCGTCCTCGGCTGACAGGTAGATGATCGGCACGCTCACATAACGGTCACTGTGGCGAATCACCTTGGCCAGTTCCGGGCCGGTGCAGGCTGGCATGTACAGGTCGAGGATGATCAGGTCGGGCTGGAAGTCGGCAAGCTCGGCCATGGTACGGATCGGGTCGGTCAGGCTGCGGGTGACCATGCCGGCGCCGGCCAGCACCCGCTCGGTGTACAGGGCCTGGGTTCGCGAGTCGTCGATGATCAGCACGCGCAGCGGGTCGTGCGGGGTGGCATTGGTCAGCAGTTCGACCTTTTCCAGCAGGCTGGAAGCCTCCAGGCTGCCGGTGAGAAAGTCCTGGCCACCGGCGCGTACGGCGGCAAGGCGGGTTGGGGTGTCGGCTTCGTGGTGGCTGAAGAACAGCAGCGGAATATGTCGCGCCAACCCTTGCTGCACCTGGGCGGCCAGCTGCAGGCCTTGGCCCGTACCGGTGAAGTCGACATCCATAATGATGGCCGAAGGCGGGTACTCGCAGATCGAGGCGAGAAACGCCGTAGCATTGGGCAGTGCTTGCACCACCAGGCCGAAGAACTCCAGTTGCTGGGCCAAGCGCTGGGCACGCTCATGATCCTGCAGCAGGATGTACACCGGTTTGCGTGGGGGCGGCAGCAGCAGTGGGTCGAGCGGGTCGTCCTTGCGCAGGCCGTTACGCGTCAGCTGTTGCACGGGGCATTGCGGGCTCGGCTCGACTGCTTTGCTCATGTCCTGGCTACTTATAGGTTGGGATGTGCAGGGGCAATGATGGCTCTATGCTAGCAGCTCTTTTCAAGCGCGTGACTGCCCTGCATCAACAAAGCGGCCAGAACGAATATTCAGTTACTGACTGAATGGTCGCTTATGCGTACGGTGGTGTCTGCTTTATAGTGCTGCCACGCGGGCTTGCCGTGGCACCCTGGCGCAGGCCTGTGGTCCAAGCCCCTGAACCGTCGTGACTGATTAAGGACAAAGCCATGCTGGACTGGAAAAACCGCGAGGCCAAAGCCGAGCCCCGTGAGCGTGTCGATGGCCGCGGCGCTGCCGCCCGTAGCTACCTTGGCGGCCTGTGGAGCCGCGCCCTGGGGACCCTGATCGGGTTGTACCTGCTGGTGTGTATCGGCCTTGGCTGGTACTGGAGCCAGGAGCCCGCGCTGTTCCCGGTGCAGCAGAATGCCCAGGCCGCTGCCGAGCGCAATGGCCAGCAAATGGTGGTGGGCTACACCACCCTCGAAACCCTCAAGACCGTTGCCGGCACCTTGCTGAACAAGCCGGGCGGCTACATTTCCAACGACCGCTTCCCGCCAGGGCTGTGGATGGACAACATGCCGAGTTGGGAATATGGCGTGCTGGTCCAGGTACGCGACCTGTCGCGCGCGCTGCGCAAGGACTTCGCCCGGTCGCAGTCGCAGTCCACCGAAGACGCCGACCTGGCCAAGGCCGAGCCGCGATTCAACTTCGACAACAAGAGCTGGATCTTGCCATCGAGCGAGTCGGAGTTCGAAGAGGGCATCAAGTCGCTGTCCCGCTACCAGACTCGCCTGGCTGCTGGCGACAAGGGCGCGATCTTCTACACCCGTGCCGACAACCTGAACAACTGGCTGGGTGACGTGGCCACTCGCCTGGGCTCGCTGTCGCAGCGGCTGTCGGCCAGCGTTGGCCGGGTCAAGCTCAACAGCACGCTGAAGACCGAGTCGGTCGTCGCCGGCCAGGCGCCGCAAGTGGACGAGGAGTTGGTGGAAACCCCGTGGCTGCAGATTGACAACGTGTTCTATGAAGCCCGTGGCCAGGCGTGGGCGCTGTCGCACCTGCTGCGTGCTATCGAGGTGGACTTTGCCGATGTGCTGGCCAAGAAGAACGCCACGGTCAGCGTGCGCCAGATCATCCGCGAGCTGGAAGCCTCGCAAGAGCCGCTGTGGAGCCCAATGGTGCTGAACGGCAGTGGCTTCGGCATGTGGGCCAACCACTCGCTGGTCATGGCCAACTACATTTCCCGGGCCAACGCCGCGGTTATCGACCTGCGTCAGTTGCTGTCGCAGGGTTGATGATGGCTATCAGCCCAACCGAGGCCGCCCACCGTGCGGCTTCCGACCGCGAACTGGTCACCTGGGTGGACGAAGCCGACCAGGTGCTGGGCGCGTTGCCCCGTGCCGAGTTGCGTGAGCGCGGGTTGATCGGGCGTTGTACGTTCATCTTGCTGTTCAACAGTGCCGGTGAGCTGTGTGTGCATCGTCGCACCCTGAGCAAGGCGCTGTACCCAGGCTATTGGGATGTGGCGGCAGGCGGCATGGTCGCGGCCGGGGAGGCGTATGCCGAGTCGGCCGCACGCGAGCTGGCCGAAGAGCTGGGGATTGAAGGTGCGCAGCTGCGTTTCCACGAGCGGTTCTACTTTGACCAGCCGGACAACCGTCTGTGGTGTGCGGTGTATTCGGCGGTGTCCGATGCGCCATTGCGACTGCAGCCGGAAGAGGTGATCGAGGCGCGGTTCATTGGCCTGGAGCAGGCTGAGCAGGAAAGCCTCAGCAAGCCATCTGCCCGGACTCGTTGGCGGCGTTGCAGCGCTACAAGCTTAGCTTGAAATAAAGCAGGGGCCGCTTTGCGGCCCGATCGCGACACAAGGCCGCTCCTACAAGAGGTCGCGTCCCCCGGCCTTGCGCGGTCTCCTGTAGGAGCGGCCTTGTGTCGCGATCGGGCTGCAAAGCAGCCCCAATACGCGAAGGGTCGCAAAACATTCGCAAAATGCCGCAATCCTGTACTTAGCAACGGCTGCATTTATCGTTACACTGCGCGCCCTTTTCGGGCTGTCGCAAGTCTTGCGGCAGTAGCGCCGCCCCTGCCAGAGTGGGGCTTCGCGGTCGGCCTCAACCCCAAGGCACGACCAGTTTTTGTCCTCAGCACAGAGGAACAAAAGTGGCCAAGAAAGCTTCTTCCTTTTCCGCCCTTGGCGGTCTCGTGTATTCCACCGACGCTGGTCGGCACTGCCCTGACTGTGGCCAGCCAGTGGATGCCTGCATCTGCAAGCAGCAAATTATCCCCGAAGGCGACGGCATTGCCCGTGTGCGCCGTGAGAGCAAAGGCCGTGGCGGCAAAACCGTGACCACCGTCACCGGCGTGCCGCTGCCGCCCGACCAGCTCAAAGAGCTGGCGACCACGCTCAAGCGCCGCTGCGGTACCGGCGGCGCTCTGAAGGACGGGGTTATCGAGATCCAGGGCGACCATGTCGAGCTGTTGATCGGCGAGCTGACCAAACAGGGTTTCAAGGCGAAAAAGTCCGGCGGCTGAGGCCATCGCGCGATTTTTTGCCCAGCGCTTTCTAAACTCGTTCCCGTGGCCAGGGTCTATGCCTGAACACGGATGAATCGTCATTTTCAGCTTTTACACTCGCTCCGCTGCCTGCGGGGCAGTGTCTTCGACTTATCTATAGGGGACTTGAATGTCCGTACGACGCACACGCAAAGACGATGGTAGCCAATGGACCGTGGCCGACAGCCGCAGTGTTTATGGCATCCGCCATTGGGGCGCTGGTTATTTCGCCATCAATGAAGCCGGGCGCGTCGAAGTGCGCCCCAACGGCCCCAACAGCGCGCCGATCGACCTGTACGAACAGGTTGACGAACTGCGCCAGAGCGGCCTGTCGCTGCCCTTGCTGGTGCGCTTCCCCGACATTCTGCAGGACCGCGTACGCCAGCTGACTGGTGCGTTCGATGCCAACATCGCGCGCCTGGAGTACCAGAGCCAGTACACCGCGCTGTACCCGATCAAGGTCAACCAGCAGGAAGCGGTGGTGGAAAACATCATCGCCACGCAAAACGTTTCCATTGGCCTGGAAGCCGGCTCCAAACCCGAGCTGCTGGCCGTACTGGCGCTGGCGCCGAAGGGCGGCACCATCGTCTGCAACGGCTACAAGGACCGTGAGTTCATTCGCCTGGCGTTGATGGGCCAGAAGCTCGGCCACAACGTGTTCATCGTCATCGAGAAAGAGTCGGAAGTGGCGCTGGTGATCGAAGAGGCCGCCGAGCTGAAGGTGAAACCGCAGGTCGGCCTGCGCGTGCGCCTGTCGTCGCTGGCTTCGAGCAAGTGGGCCGATACCGGTGGCGAAAAGTCCAAGTTCGGTTTGTCTGCCGCCCAGCTGCTCTCTGTAGTACAGCGCTTCCGCGATGCAGGCCTGGACCAGGGCATTCGCCTGCTGCACTTCCACATGGGGTCGCAGATCGCCAACCTGGCTGACTATCAGCACGGTTTCAAGGAAGCCATCCGTTACTACGGCGAACTGCGTGCGCTGGGCCTGCCGGTCGACCACATCGACGTTGGCGGTGGCCTGGGCGTGGACTACGACGGCACCCACTCGCGCAATGCCAGCTCGATCAACTACGACATGGACGACTACGCCGGCGTGGTGGTGGGCATGCTCAAGGAGTTCTGCGACGCGCAGGGCCTGCCGCACCCGCACATCTTCTCCGAGAGTGGCCGCTCGTTGACAGCGCACCACGCCATGCTGGTGATCCAGGTGACCGACGTCGAGAAACACAACGACGACGTGCCCACCATCGAGAACAAGGAAGCCCTGCCCGAGACCGTGCAGTGGCTGGTCGACCTGCTTGGCCCGACCGATATCGAGATGGTCACCGAGACTTACTGGCGCGCCACCCACTATATGGGTGACGTGGCCGCGCAGTATGCCGATGGCAAGATCAGCCTGGGCGAGAAGGCACTGGCTGAACAGTGCTATTTTGCCGTCTGCCGCCGCCTGCACAACTCGCTCAAGGCCCGCCAGCGCTCGCACCGTCAGGTGCTGGACGAGCTGAACGACAAGCTGGCCGACAAGTACATCTGCAACTTCTCGGTGTTCCAGAGCCTGCCGGACACCTGGGCCATCGGCCAGGTACTGCCGATCATCCCGCTGCACCGCCTGGACGAAGAGCCGATGCGACGTGCGGTATTGCAGGACCTGACCTGCGACTCCGACGGCAAGATCAACCAGTACGTTGATGAGCAGAGCATCGAGACCAGCATGCCGGTGCATGCGCTGAAGGAGGGCGAGGACTACCTGCTGGGCGTGTTCCTGGTCGGTGCCTACCAGGAAATCCTGGGCGATATGCACAACCTGTTCGGTGACACCGACTCGGTGAACATCTACCAGAATGCCGACGGCAGCGTGTACCACGCCGGTATCGAGACCCACGACACCATCGAGGACATGCTGCGCTACGTGCACCTGTCGCCGGAGGAGTTGATGACGCATTACCGCGACAAGGTGGCCAGCGCCAAGATCACCGCACGTGAGCGTACCCAGTTCCTGGATGCCTTGCGCCTTGGGTTGACCCGGTCTTCGTACTTGTCGTCGTAACCGCCGGGGCCGCTTTGCGGCCCATCGCGACACAAGGCCGTTCCTACAGCGGATCGCGCAGTAATTGCCATACGCGATTTCCCTGTAGGAGCGGCCTTGCGTCGCGAACTGAGGGCGCAGCCCTCACGGCGTCATACCCGGTAATGATCCGCCTACGCCATCCCTCATTGCGACACCTATCCTGCGAATGCAATGTTCAAAGGAATTCGACATGGACCGTCACGGCAATCATCGCTTGCGCCAAGGGCGCTTTTCAGAGTCAGGCAGGCTTTATCTGCTAACTACCGTTACCCGCCAACGGCGCCCGCTGTTCCAGAACCTCTGGTTTGCACGAGCGGCCATTAATCAATTGCGCCTGAGTGATCATGAAGGTAGTTGCCGTACGTTGGCTTGGGTTCTGATGCCAGACCATCTGCATTGGTTGATCGAGCTTGGGCCTACCAGCCTGGACAAACTCATGTGTGCTTTCAAGTCACGCAGCAGTTGTGCGCTTTACCGTATAGGTGCCGAGCGAAAGCACATCTGGCAGCCTGGCTTTTATGACCGGGCATTGCGCAAGGATGAGGATGTAAGGGCTGCTGCCCGCTACATCATCGCCAACCCGATTCGGGCGGGTCTGGTTCGACGAGCGGGCGAGTACCCACATTGGAATTGTGTGTGGCTGTGAGCCGGCAGGTGAGGGCTTCGCCCTCATTTCGCGACACAAGGCCGCTCCTACAGGGATCACGATACCGAGCCGTTCCGCGATCCCGGCATTACCGAACCCACTCACCTTTCTGCTGCAACCGCCACCCCACCCACCCCAGCGTCACCGCCCGCAACCCCATGAACCCGAGAAACGCCAACCACAGCCCATGGTGCCGAACCCGTTCATGGCCACCGCCACCGGCAGTGCAATCAGTACCGACACCACCATCGCATTGCGCATCTCCCGCGCCCGCGTCGCACCGATGAACAACCCATCCAGCAAGTAACTCCACACTGCAATCAACGGCAGTACCGCCAGGTAGGGCAAATACGGATAGGCCGCATTGCGCACGCTTTCGATGTCGGTCTGCAGGTCGATGAACAAGTGCCCGCCCAGCAGGAACAACCCGGCAAACCCCAAACTGGTGATCAGCGACCAGCCACAGGCCACCACCAACGAACGGCGCAAGGTGTCGCGGTCGCGGGCACCAATGGCATGGCCGCACAGGGCCTCGACCGCATGCGCCAGCCCGTCGAGGGCATAGGCCGTCAGCAGCAGGCCATTGAGCAGCAGGGCGTTGGCCGCCACCGTGGCCTCACCCAGGCGCGCCCCCTGCACAGTAATCAGCAGGAACACCAGTTGCAGCGCCAGGCTGCGCAGGAAGATATCGCGGTTGACCGCCAGCAGCGGGCGCCAGGCCTGCCAGCGTTTGAGCGCTGCCCAGGCGATCTGCCCCGGGTAGGCACGCAGTGCCGGGCGGGTCAGGGCCAGGCCGAACAGCGCGGCGCTCCATTCGGCAATGACCGAAGCCCGTGCCGACCCCAGTACGCCCCAATCCAGGCCCAGCACGAACCACAGGTTCAGGACGATGTTCAGCAGGTTGGTGGTCAGCAGGATGGCCAGTGGCGCCCGGGCGTTCTGGGTGCCCAGAAACCAGCCAACCAGCGCATAGCTGGCAAGCGCCGCGGGCAGGCCAAGCAGGCGGGTATGGAAGAAGTCTTCGGTGGATTGCTGCAGGGCTGCACTGGGTTGCATCGCATGCAGTGCCAGCTGGCTGAACGGCAGAGCCAGCAGGCCGATCATCAGGGCGAAACCGACCGCCAAAAGCAGCCCTTGTACCAGCACCTGGCGCAACGCGGCGCCGTCGCCACGGCCAGCGGCCTGTGCGGCGAAGCCAGTGGAGCCCATGCGCAGGAAGCCCATCAGGCCAACCATGAAGGTGAACAAAGTGGCGCCCACGGCCACGGCGCCTAGCTGGTGGGCGTGGGGGAGGTGGCCGATGACGGTGCTGTCGACCAGCGCCACCAGCGGTACGGAGATGTTGGACAAGATCATCGGTGCGGCCAGCGCCCAGACCTTGTGGTGGGTAGGGCGGTGGCGCCAGTCGGCGGAGAGTTGGGACATTTGCTTACCAAGGGGCTTGGGGCCGCTGTACGCCCCTTTAACGAAGGCCACAGTGTAACCACCAGGCAACCATTTCGCGCGACCGTGGTCTTACTGGGCGCGCAACGCCGGGTGCCGCACCTGACGTTGCGCTATAGTTGCTGCCCTCACGTACACGCTGCCCAAGAGTTCCTACTCCATGTTCAACAAAGGATTGTTGCTGGCCTGCGCGCTGGCGTTGCTCAGTGCCTGTGACTCATCCGCGCCGGACAAACCGGCGCCGGACAAACCGGCGGCCACCGCGCCCGCCGAAGCCCTCGCCCCCAAACGCGAAGACCCGGCCGTGCTCGCCAAGCGCTACGAGGGCCGCGAACTCACGGTGCTGGATGTATCCGAAGTGCAGCTCGATGGCGCTGCGACGCTGTCGATCAGCTTCTCCGCGCCGCTGGATGCCAAGCAGGACTTCGCCACCAAGGTGCACCTGGTCGACACCGTCAAAGGCAAGCTAGACGGCGCCTGGGAGCTCTCCGACAACCAGATGGAACTGCGCCTGCGTCACCTGGAACCGCAGCGCAAGCTGGTGCTGACCGTCGACAAGGGCCTGCTGGCGGTCAACGGCAAGCAACTGGACAGTGAATCGATCACCCAGCTGGAAACCCGCGACATGCAGCCGACCATCGGCTTTGCCAGCCGCGGCTCGCTGCTGCCCACGCGCCTGGCCGAGGGGCTGCCGGTGATTGCCCTGAACGTCGACAAGGTCGATGTCGAGTTTTTCCGGGTGAAGCCGGAAATGCTCTCGTCTTTCCTGGCCAGCTGGGGGCGCAACAGCAGCCTGTACTACTACCAGTCCAAGGAAACCCTGGACATGGCCGAGCTGGTCTACAGCGGCCGCTTCGACCTCAACCCTGCCCGCAACACCCGCGAAACCGTGCTGCTGCCCATCGCCGGCATCAAGCCGCTGCAGGACCCGGGCGTGTACCTGGCAGTGATGCGTGCTTCGGGCACTTACGACTACTCGCAGCCGGCGACCCTGTTCACCCTCAGCGACATCGGCGTGTCGGCGCACCGCTACCGCGACCGCCTGGACGTGTTCGCGCAGGCGCTGGAAGGCGGCAAGGCGATGAGCGGCGTCAATCTCGAAATCCATGACGAGAAGGGCAAGTTGCTGGCCCAGGCCAGCACCGATGGCAAGGGCCACGCCCAGCTGCCGATCACGTCCAAGGCCGATACCCTGATTGCTACCCAAGGTGTGCACACCACCCTGCTGCGCCTGAACACCGCCGCCCTGGACCTGGCCGAGTTCGACATTACCGGCCCGCAAGCCAACCCGTTGCAGTTCTTCATCTTCGGCCCGCGTGACCTGTATCGCCCAGGCGAAACGGTGCTGCTCAACGGCCTTCTGCGCGACCAGGACGGCAAGCCGGTCAAGGCCCAGCCGGTGAGTGTGGAAGTGCGTCGCCCGGATGAGCAGGTGAGCCGCAAGTTCGTCTGGGAGGCCGACAGCAATGGCTTGTACCAATACCAGTTGCAGCTCGCCACCGAGGCCCCGACTGGCCGTTGGCAACTGCTGCTCGACCTGGGCGGCGGGCGCAAGCAGGTGTATGAATTTCTCGTCGAGGACTTCCTGCCTGAACGCCTGGCGCTGGAGCTGAAGGGCAGCAGCACGCCGCTGTCGCCGGAGGAGGATGCGCGCATCCAGGTCAATGGCCGTTACCTCTATGGCGCCCCGGCTGCCGGTAATCGCCTGAGTGGCCAGGCCTATGTGCGTCCCCTTCGCGAAGCGGTGCCTGCGCTGCCGGGCTACCAGTTCGGCTCGGTCACCGAAACCGAGCTGAACCAGGACCTGGAGCTGGACGAAGTCACGCTCGATCAGGCTGGCAAGGCCGTGGTCGATATCGAAAGCCGTTGGGCCGAAGCCCGCTCACCGCTGCAACTGACCGTGCAGGCCAGCCTGCAGGAGTCCGGTGGCCGGCCGATCACCCGTCGTCTGGAGCAACCGATCTGGCCTGCCGAGCGCCTGCCGGGCCTGCGTGGCCTGTTCGAGGGTGAGGAAACCGATAGCGACGGGCCGGTGGAGTTCGAATTCCTGGTGGCCGACCGCGACGGCAACAAGCTGGCGGCCAACGACCTCAAGGTACGTCTGATTCGCGAGCGTCGAGACTACTACTGGAACTACTCGCAGAGCGATGGCTGGAGCTACGCCTACAACGAGAAGTTCCTCACCCAGCGTGAGGAGACCGTTAGCGTCAAGGCCGGCTCCACGGCCAAACTGAGCTTCCAGGTTGAATGGGGCCCGTACCGCGTGGAGGTCGAAGACCCGCAGACCGGCCTGGTGTCCAGCGAGCGCTTCTGGGCCGGTTATCGCGCCCAAGATAACGCCGAAGGCGGCGCGGTGCGCCCGGACCAGGTCAAGCTGGCGCTGGATAAACCGTCCTACGCCGATGGCGCTACTGCCAAGGTCACCGTCACGCCACCTGCTGCTGGCAGCGGCTACCTGATGATCGAGTCCAGCGATGGCCCGCTGTGGTGGCAGGAGATCGACGTGCCCGCCGAGGGCAAGACCTTTGATGTGCAACTGGACAACGCCTGGGCGCGCCACGACCTTTACATCAGCGCGCTGGTGATTCGCCCTGGAGAGCGCAAGGCCAACGCCACACCAAAACGCGCCGTGGGTGTGCTGCACCTGCCGTTGGACCGCGCCGAACGCAAGCTGGCGGTGAGCCTGCAGGCACCCGAAAAAATGCGCCGAAACAGCCGCTGACCGTAAAGGTGAAAGCCACCAATGCCGATGGCAGCGTGCCCAAGCAGGTGCATGTGCTGTTGTCTGCGGTGGACGTGGGCATCCTCAACATCACTGATTTCAAAACCCCGGATCCGTTTGCCAGCCTGTTCGGGCGCAAGGCCTATGGTGCCGACCAACTGGACATCTACGGCCAGTTGATCGAAGCCGGCCAGGGCCGCCTGGCGAGCCTGGCGTTTGGCGGTGACGCGGCAATGGCCAAGGGTGGCAAGCGCCCTAACACCACGGTCACCATCGTCGCCCAGCAGAGCCTGCCGGTGACCCTGGACGACAAGGGTGAGGGCCAGGCCACGGTCGATATCCCCGACTTCAACGGCGAACTGCGGCTGATGGCCCAGGCCTGGACCGAAGAACACTTCGGCATGGCAGAAGGCAAAACCGTGGTCGCTGCACCGTTGATTGCCGAGCTGTCGGCACCGCGCTTCCTGGCCGGTGGCGACCGCACCAGCCTGGCACTGGACCTGGCCAACCTGTCGGGCCGTGCTCAACAGTTGAACGTTGAAATCACCACCGATGGGCAACTGAGCCTGGCGGCCAACGCCGTGCAGAGCGTTAACCTGACCGAAGGCCAGCGCTCGACACTGATGATCCCGGTACAGGCCCAAGGGGGCCTGGGGCAGGGTAAAGTGCATGTGCGGGTCACTGGCCTGCAGTTGCCAAACGAGCCCGCCACCGCGTTCGAGCGTGAGTGGACATTGGGCGTGCGCCCAGCTTATCCGGCGATGCTCAAGCACTACCGCGTGGCGTTGAAAGACCAGCCATGGACCTTGCCTGAAGCGGACCTGGCAGCTTTCGAACCTGCCGGCCTGGAAGCCAGCCTGGCCTTGTCGAGCCGGCCGCCGCTGAACCTGGCCGAGCAGATTCGCGCGTTGGAAGCCTACCCCTACGGTTGCCTGGAACAGACCACCAGCGGCCTGTACCCGTCGTTGTACGCTGATGCCGATAGCCTCAAACGCCTGGGCATCAAGGGCGAGCCGGCGCAGGTGCGCAAGCGCAAGATCGAAATGGGCATCGAGCACCTGCTGGGCATGCAGCGCTACAACGGCAGCTTTGGCCTGTGGAGTTCGGACAGCGAAGAAGAGTACTGGCTCACCGCCTACGTCACCGACTTCCTGCTGCGTGCCCGTGACCAAGGTTACGGCGTGCCGGCCGAAGCGCTGAAGAAGGCCAGCGAGCGCCTGCTGCGCTACCTGCAGGAACGCAACCTGATCGAAGTCGACTACAGCGAAAATGCCGACCACACTCGCTTTGCCGTGCAGGCCTACGCGGCGCTGGTGCTGTCGCGCAGCCAGCAGGCGCCATTGGGTGCCCTGCGAGGCCTGTTCGAGCGCCGCGCCGATGCCCGTTCTGGCCTACCGCTGGTGCAATTGGCGGTGGCACTGGACAAGATGGGTGACAAACCGCGTGCCGAGCAAGCCTTGCAGGCGGGCCTGGGCATCAGCCGTGGCAAAGGCTGGATGGCCGATTACGGCAGCGCCCTGCGTGACCAGGCGCTGATCCTGGCACTGCTGCAGGAAAGCAACCTGGCCAGCAGCCAGGTCGATCAGCGCCTGTTCGCCTTGTCGGATGAGCTGGCGGCCAACCGCTGGCTGTCTACCCAGGAGCGCAATGCACTGTTCCTTGCCGGCCGTAGCCTGCTGGGCAAGCCGGAAGGCAAGTGGCAGGCACGCCTGGACAGTGCTGGCGAGGTGCGCGAGTTCAACAATGCCGAGGCCGGCATGAAGCTGGAAGGCCCGCTACTGGCATCGCCGCTGAGTGTGCAGAACGAAGGCAGCGAGACGCTGTACCAGCAGTTGACCTTGTCGGGCTACCCACGCCAGGCGCCTGCTGCTGGCGGCAATGGCCTGCAGATTCGCCGAGAGTACTTGGGCATGAATGGCCAGCCGCTGGACCTGCACAACCTGCGCAGTGGTGACTTGGTGCTGGTGCACCTGGCGCTCAAGGCTGAAGACCGTGTACCGGATGCGCTGGTGGTGGATTTGCTGCCAGCAGGCCTGGAGCTGGAAAACCAGAACCTGGCGCAAAGCGCCGCCAGCCTGGACAACGCCAGCAGCGCGGTGAAGGAGTGGCGCGAGTCTATGCAGAACGCCAGTGTGGTGCACCAGGAGTACCGTGATGATCGTTATGTTGCCGCGCTCAAGCTCGACAGCTACGGCACCACGCACCTGTTGTATCTGGCGCGGGCGGTGACCCCGGGCACCTACCGCGTACCGCCGCCGCAGGTTGAGTCGATGTACCGGCCGAACCTGCAGGCTGTGGGCGATGGGCAAGGGGAGATGACCGTAAAAGCCCGCTGAGGCTACGCGGTCTGTTGTAGGAGCGGCCTTGTGTCGCGATCGGGCCGCAAAGCGGCCCCAAAACCTGAGCGCGCGGAGCAACTGTGGTACCGCGTCGCCAGGTTTTGCGGCCGCTGCGCGCCCGATCGCGACGCAAGGCCGCTCCTACAGGAATGGCGCAGTTTCTAGTGAATCACCCAACTCATCACCCACAACCCCAGCACCAGCCAGATGATCCCGAGGATGATCGAGGCGCGCATGAACGCACGGATTGCCGAGTACAGCAGCATAAGGCCGATGATCAGGGCCAGGATGCTGAGTAGCGAGGTGTCCATGCCCAAGGTGCGCGCCAGGCCGTCGATGAAATTGCCACCGGCATTGGCCAGCAGGTTGAACAGCCCGCTCAATGCGTCGACGATGAAGCGGATCAACGACCCCAGTGCCTGGCCCAACCACTCGAAAAAACCTTCTACATGCATAGTTGCTTCCTGATGAACGAATCGGCGAGGTTGCCGTCCCAAAGCCTTTGGCCATTACCTGGCCAGGTCGGTTCCCGATGCCAAGCTTAGCGCGGCCACATCGCCATGCGGGCAGGATGTTGCGTGCCACGCTGATCGGCGTGCTGGTGCTGTGCGGCCTGTTGTGGCTTGCTGATCGTATCTGGCCGCTGCCCATGCCGGGCGACGACCTGGCCCGGGTGGTGCTGGCCGAGGACGGGACGCCGTTGTGGCGCTTTGCCGATGCTGATGGCGTGTGGCGCTACCCGGTCAGCCCCGAACAGGTGTCGCCGCTGTACCTGCAGGCCTTGCTGACTTACGAGGACCGCTGGTTCTACAGCCACCCTGGGGTCAATCCACTGGCCTTGGCCCGCGCTGCCTGGTTGAACCTGCGCGGTGGGCGCGTGGTGTCGGGCGGCAGTACGTTGTCGATGCAGGTGGCGCGCCTGCTCGACCCGCACGACCGCACCCTGGCTGGCAAACTGCGTCAGTTGTGGCGTACGGCGCAGCTGGAATGGCACTTGTCCAAGCGCGAAATCCTGCAGATCTACCTGGACCGCGCGCCGTTCGGCGGCACCTTGCAGGGCGTGGCCGCGGCCAGCTGGGCGTACCTGGGCAAGTCGCCCTTGCACCTGACACCCGCTGAAGCGGCGCTGCTGGCGGTGCTGCCCCAGGCACCCAGCCGGCTGCGCCCAGACCGCCACCACGAGCGTGCTCAGCGCGCGCGCGACAAGGTGTTGCAGCGCCTGGCCGAATACCAAGTGTGGCCTGAGCGGCAAATCCGCGAGGCGGCCGAGGAACCGTTGGTGTTGGCGCCACGCCAGGAGCCGGCCCTGGCACCCTTGCTGGCCCGGCGCCTGAACAGCGCCGACAGCCCGCCACTGATTCGCACCACGCTCGATGCCGCACTTCAGCGGCGCCTCGAAGACCTGCTGCTGGGTTGGCGCGCCCGGCTACCGGAGCGCACCTCGGCCGCCGTCCTGGTGGTCGATGCGCAGACCATGGCGGTGCGCGCTTACCTGGGCTCGATAGATTTGGCGGACGAGCGCCGTTTTGGCCATGTCGATATGGTGCGCTCGCTGCGTTCGCCCGGTTCCACCCTCAAGCCGTTTCTCTACGGCATGGCGCTGGACGATGGCCTGATCCATTCCGAATCGCTGCTGCAGGATGTGCCACGGCGTTATGGCGATTATCGCCCCGGCAACTTCTCCATGGGCTTCAGCGGCCCGGTCTCGGCCAGCTCGGCGCTGGCCCTGTCGCTCAACCTGCCGGCCGTGCAATTGCTGGAGGCCTATGGCCCGAAACGCTTTGCCGCGCAGCTGCGCATGGCGGGCGTGCCGCTGATATTGCCGCCGCTGGCCGAGCCCAACCTGTCGTTGATACTGGGGGGCGCCGGCAGCCGGCTGGAAGATTTGGTGGGTGGCTACGCGGCGCTGGCACGGGACGGTAACAGTGCGAAGGTGCGTTTGCAGCCGCAGGACCCGCTGGTAGAGCGACGCCTGTTGTCGCCAGGCGCGGCGTGGATCATCCGACGCATCCTCAGTGGCCAGGCTCGCCCCGACCGCGACCCGCATGCCGAACTGGTGCAGCGCCCGCAACTGGCCTGGAAAACCGGCACCAGCTATGGCTTTCGCGATGCCTGGTCGATCGGCGTAGGGCCGCGCTACCTGATCGGCGTGTGGATCGGTCGCCCCGATGGCACGCCGGTTCCCGGGCAATTTGGCCTGGCTTCGGCGGCGCCGCTGATGCTGCAGGTGCATGACCTGCTGAGCAACCGTGACAGTCAGCGTGGCATCAGCGTGCCAGTGGCGCGTGTACCGGCAAACGTCGGTGTGGCGGCGATCTGCTGGCCGCTGGGCCAGCCGATGAGCAAGCAGGACCCCAACTGCCGACGCCAGCGCTTCGCCTGGACCCTGGATGGCACTACGCCGCCAACCTTGCAGGCCGCTGACCAACCGCTGGGCCTGGGTTTGCGCGAAAACGTGTGGGTCAACGACCAGGGCCTGCGTGTCGATGGCAGTTGCCCGGGCGCCAAGCCCCGTGAAATCGCCTTGTGGCCGGCGCCGTTGGAGCCCTGGCTGCCCCGCCTCGAACGGCGCGCGGCGCGTCTGCCCGCCCTCGACCCGGCCTGCCCGCCGCAACTACCGGCCAGCGCGCCACCGCTGTCGATCGTGGGCGTGCGCCCCGGCGATAATCTGCGTCGCCCAGCCACCAGCAGTGAGCCGCTGCAATTGCATGTATCGGCGTTGGGTGGTGGTGGACGGCGCTGGTGGTTCCTCAACGGCCAGCCGCTGGGTGAAACCCAAGGGCAGGACAGCTTGCTGCTGCGCTTGCCCCAGGTCGGGCAGGCCGAAC
The DNA here is from genome assembly GCA_041071465.1 of Pseudomonas putida. Taxonomy (NCBI): domain Bacteria; kingdom Pseudomonadati; phylum Pseudomonadota; class Gammaproteobacteria; order Pseudomonadales; family Pseudomonadaceae; genus Pseudomonas; species Pseudomonas putida. The sequence goes on from CP163498.1 coordinate 2,840,183, forward strand.
TCAGCGCGCTGGACGAAAGTGGCGAGACGGCGCGGGTGGCGTTCCAGGTCAGCGAGTAGGTGTTCGACGGCAGCCGGGCCAGCACCTACGCTTGCAGGTGAGGGGGGTGAGCGGCGGGTGCCCCACAACCCAAGGGAACATGGAGCGCCCTATGCGTCCTCTGGCCGTGCCCCTGCTGTTGCTGCCCTGGGCGCTTGCGGCCCAGGGCGAGCCGTTGCCGGGTTTTCTCGACAGCCATGAATACGAGCGACGCTTGCCCAGCGCCAACCTGCCTATTGCGGCCTACCGCCTCGTCAGCCCCAACATACGGCTGGCCGAGGCGGCTATCCACAAGCCTGACTGGGCTTCGGCCAATACCCCGCTGATACTGCAAAAAGTACGCTTCGAGGGCGGCACGGTGTTCCCCCTGAGCGACCTGCGTGAGCACTACCAAGCGCTGATAGGGCGCCAGACCACGTTGGGTGAATTGCAGCAATATACCGAGCGGCTGACCCAGCGTTATCGGCAGCAGGGCTACTTGTTGTCGTATGCCTATCTGCCACCGCAGGATGTGGCAGAGGGTAGGGTCAGCGTGGTGCTGGTCGAAGGTTACCTCCGTGATTACCGCGTGGACGGCGATATCGGCCCGGCCAGCGAGTATTTGCAACAGTTGCTGGCGCGCCTTGAGGCTGAGCGGCCGCTGACGCGGGAAACGCTGGAGCGTTTTCTGGGCCTGGCCGCGCGCATGCCTGGTGTGTCGGTAGAGGCCGAGCTGACAATGGCGCAGGCCGCTGATGGCGCCGCCCGGCTGACCCTGCATGCGCGGCGCAAGCCATTCGGCGCCGCTGTGACGGTGACCGACTCCAGCCGCGACACTGCACAGGCGTTGTTCACGGCAACCAGCAATGCCCAGACCCGCCATGGTGAACAACTCACGGCCAGTTGGCTGCTGCCTCCAGGGGACGACCAGGTCCATTACCAGCGTCTGGACTACAGCCAGTACCTGGACGCCGCCGGCAGTCAACTGCTGCTGTCGGCTTCGCGCTACCGCAGCGAGCCCGGCACGCGCATACGCCTTGACCATGGTCGCGATATCACCCGCGAGCACGACAGCGAGCGCTATGCGATAGGGCTTCGTCAGCCGGTGATCGTCAGGCCGGATGAGTGGCTGGTGGTTCAGGGGCACTTGTACGCAGTTCGTGAGCGCGATGAAGACCACACGGATGAGCAGCCATCGTCTCGGGACTACGACACCTACGTGCGTGCGCTGTCGTTCGAGGGCGATTGGCGCGAGATGGAGCAGAGGCGTATGCGTATCGTCAGTGCTGGGGTCTATCAGGGCCTGGATTACCTTGGGGCTCGAAGCGATGCCGACTACGACCTGGACTTTCTGCGGCTGCGGCTTTCCGGCTTGCAGAGCGACGCACTGCTGGATAACTGGCAGGGCGTGGTGTCCGGGGCCTTGTACTGGAGTGATGACAAGTTGCCCGACAGCGAGCGCGCGGGTTTTGGCGGGCAGAGTTTTGGCCGTGGATACCCGCGTGACCAGGCGGACGGGGACAAGGGCTGGGGTGTGGCTTACGAGCTGAGCTACAGCATGCAGGGGAGCGGGCTGGCGCTGGTTCAGCCATATGCGGCAGTGGACACGGCGCAGGCCTGGCATAACCGAGGGCCGGTGGAGGATGCCCACCTGGCGTCGCTGGCGTTTGGTGTGCGGTTAGGAGATGGGCGCGTGTTCAATGTGGCGCTGGAAGTGGCCAAGCCGTTGGCGGATGTGGCGCTCGATAGCCTGGACCGTGGGCCTCGGCTGACCTTGAGCGTTGACGTTCAACTGTAGGGGCCGCGAAGCAGCCCCGGTAATTTACACGCTGCCCCCTCAATGGGTGGTAAACCGCTGATGCACCGGCGATGAGCTAGGGGTAAGCGCCAGTGCCAGCTGGGTGCGGTTGTGCATGTGGGTCAGGCGCAACACCTGTGACACGTAAAGCTTCACGGTATTCTCGGTAATGCCCAGCTCACAGGCGATCTGGTAATTGGTCTTGCCTTTGCTGACCAGGCGCGCCACTTCCAATTGGCGTGGCGACAGCTTCTCGAACGCCGCTGGCAGTTCGCTTTCGCTTTCCTCCACGTCACTGGCACGCCGGTGGGTGCCTTGGCCACGGGCTTTTTCCAGGTCCTGATACAGTTCGTCCACTGAGTCGGCCAGCTCTTGCAGGCGCTGGTTCAACCCACCCAGATCACGGAAGTTTCGCTGGCGCTCCAGCAAGGCTTCTTCCTGCCGGCGTACGCCCGCCAGCAGCTCGTCAAGGTCCATCGGCTTCTGGTAGTAGTCGGCAAAGCCTTCGCGTAGCGCGCGGATCACGTCCTGTTTCTCGGCACGCCCAGTCAACATGATGGCTTCGAACATGCGCGGGCTGCCGTCGAGCCCCTTCAAGGCGCGTACCAGCTCAATGCCATCTCGCTCCGGCATGTGCAGGTCACAGATGAGCAGACCGATGGCCGGGTCTGCCACATATCGCTCGATAGCTTCGTCAGTTGAGTGGGCTGGTATGCAGACATAGCCCTTGGTTTCGAGGAATTCACACAGTTGTTCGACAATGACCGGTTGGTCATCAACCACCAACACCTTCACTTCACTCACTGGTCTGGACACGATCAACTCCCTGTTCGTATACCGCCCTGCTCCCGTGCCAGACGCTCTGGCAGCTTAAAAGTAGTCGCTCTAAGCGAATATGTACAAGGCGTGTACAAGTCTTCGGACCACTGGAAGCCTTATTGGATCCATACGGCCGTCAGAAGAAACCCTGCCAGCACATAGGGGACGAACGCCTGTTTGTCGCCCATTTCCTCGGTCAGGGCCTGCAAACGCTTCTTTACCTTGGGGTTGAGCAAGGTCCACAGGCGCCGGCGGGTAAGCAGCCATACCAGCACACTGACGCCGGCGCCGATAAAGGTGCCGAGCACATATTGCGGGCTGGTGGCCAGGGCCAGGGCGCCCATCAGCTTGACGTCGTCGGCGCCGAAGCGGCCGAGCATATAGCCTGGCAGGGTCAGCAGCATGACGATGGCAAGCGCCCAGCCGGCATCGCTGGCGTCGGCGCCGATCCAGCTGTGGCCGGTGGCGAACAGCCAGATTAGGGCGCAGGTAGCCACGCCCAGGGTCAGCAGGTTGGAGATCTGGCGTTGACGCACATCCTGTTCGGAGCACAAGGCAAGCCACAGCAGGAGAACAATGCTTTGCATTGGCAGGTCGCCCTTCCCAAATGTTGAACACTTCTACCCGGTCAGTCAGGTTTCCTTAAGTGAAGATAGACGGGAACGTGCGGGGGAGTGGGGCGGGATGGGTAAAAAGGCGTGGCTGGAATGGATTTTGTCGTAGCTGACGCAGGCCTGCGCGGTCTTTTGCAGGCGCGGCCTGGGCGCAAGGCCGCTCCTGCAAAGACCTGCATCAAGCCGCTATTTCTTGCTGCCTGGCGGATAGTTGGCCAACACCTTGGCCACGGTGTCGTGAATGGCGGTATTGCGTTCTTCAGGACTTGGCGGGTAGTTGTTCATGATCTGCTCGGCACTGCCGCGCCACACCAGCTTGCCGTCACGCCCATCGAACATGTCGACCTGAATCGTGGCGACCTTGTAGTCGACGCTGCGGGTTTCGTTGTACATCGGCCCCCCCAGTAGCCGCCCCAGTAGCCACCCCAGCCACCGCCATAGTTGGTGGTGATCTGCTGCTGGCGCTGCTCGACGATCAGGTAAGTACGTACGCTCAGATCAGGCCGAGCGCCGCCTTGCACCGGGCGCAGGCCGCGCTGGTCGAGCTGATCAGCGACCGCTTGGCGAATGCGCTGTTCGGTGAGGTCGCTCTTGATCCGTGGGTCGTCCGGGCGGTACTGCAGCCCCGGCTCCTGCCAAGCCCAGCTGCGGTAGGCGGCGAAATCGCGGCTGGCATCGAAATCCTGCTGGACGTTATTGCTGGAGCAGGCGGCGAGCAATAACGCGAATGACAGTAGAACGAGACGGCGCAACATGATGGTTCTCCGTTAGCGATTAACTGGGAGGATAGCCGCTGAGCGCCTTGTGCACAGAATCGCGCAAGGCACTTTCGCGTTCGCGCGGCGAGTCCTTGTCGCTGCCGCTTTCGGCGCTGGCGCTCCATACCGGCTGGCCGCTGCGGGCGTCGTACAGGTCGATACGCACCACCATGACTTCGACCTCATAGGTGCGCACGATGGGCACACTGGCATAGCCCCCGTAACCATGGCGGTAGCCACCATAGCCGACACCACCGTAGGGGTACGGCCCGTAGTAGGGGTCGTAGGTGTCGTAGTCACGCACCTGGCGCAAGCGTTTTTCCAGGCGCATGTCGGCGCTGACCAACAAGTCGCCGGAGGCCCCTCGGGCGGGGCGCAGGCCATGCTGATCGAGTGCGCCGCTGACGGCATCGGCCAACTGCGCCGGGTCAGCATTGGCCGAGCCGCTGGGTAACTGGCCGTTGCGCCAGCTCCAGCTGCGGTAGTGCCCGTAATCACGGGCGGGCGCCGGGTAGGCACTGGCGTCGAAAGTGGTAGCGGCCTGTGCAGGGGCCGGTGGTAACGGGCGGCTGCTGGCCACATACGGGTTGCTGCCCTGGCAGCCAGCCAGGGCAATGGGCAGCAGGGCCAGGCACAACAGACGGTACGGCATGTATTCCTCCCGGCGGGGCGGGTTAGCGAGGGCGGCAGACCCAGTGCAGGTAACGGCCAAGGCCAGCGAAACCGGGGTGGCGGCGGTAGGCCAGCTCCATTTCCAGCAGGTCGAGCAGCTCGGCCTTACCCTGGAACTCCTTGGGCATGTAGTCGTGGAACACCCGCACGCCGCTTTCGCTTTCAACCTGCCACATAGGTTCAAGTTGCGCCTTGAGTTCGCGTGGATCAAGCGGTTTCTGTGGGGTCAGGCTCTGCTTTTCACCTTCCAGACGGTTGCTGCGCAACTTGCGGAAATGGCCCTTGAGCAGGTTGCGATAGACCAGTGCATCGCGGTTGTAGAAGGCCAGCGATAACCAGCCGTCGGGGGCGGTGAGCTGGTGCAGCACAGGCAGGATGCTCTCGGGTTCGGCCAGCCATTCGAGCACGGCGTGGCAGAGCACCAGGTCGTAGGGCTCGGTCAGTTGGCCAAGCAGTTCTTGCCAGGGCGCATGAATGAAGGTGGCCGGTTGGCCCGCTTCGGCAAAGCGCGCACGGGCGCCGTCGAGCATGGGGGCTGCGGGCTCGGCCAAGGTCAGCTGATGGCCGCGCTCGGCCAGCCACAAGGCCATGTGGCCCAACCCGGCGCCAATGTCGAGGATACGTAGCGGGCGGTCGGGCAGCGCCTCGGCAAGGTCAGCCTGCAGCACGGCCAGGCGGATCGCACCTTTGGCGCCGCCGTAGATCTTCTCGGCAAAGCGCGTGGCCAGCTCATCGAAGTGACGGTCGTTCATAGGGCGAAGCGCCTCTCGCTATCGGCCAGCTTGGCCCGCACCACTTGATCCATGTCCAGGCCCAGTTCGCTGCAGAGCAGCAACAGGTAGAGCACCACATCGCCGACTTCCTGGCCGGCGTGGGCCAGTTTGTCGGCAGGCAACTGGCGCGATTCGTCCTCGCTCAGCCACTGGAAAATTTCCACCAGTTCGGCCATTTCGACGCTGGCGGCCATGGCCAGGTTCTTTGGGCTGTGGAAGCCGCGCCAGTCGTTGTTGTCGCGGATCTGATGCAGGCGTTGGGTGAGTTCTTGCAGGTTCATCGGGGGTCTCCTAATGCTGCATAGCTTCTGCCCAGGCCCGATGCAAAGCAAGCGGCGCCTACAGCAGAGCCCAGCGCCCGACCATATGCAGCACACCTCCATGGCCATCCAGCCGCAACGTCCCCGAAGGGCCCGCCTCACTGGCACTGAGCACCACCTCCGAAGGCAACCTTACCGGCTTGCAAAAATCCACCTCGAAGGCATAGCCACTGTGCGGCAGGTGCCCGCGTAATGCGGCCAAGGCCATGGCCTTGGTCCACATGCCATGGGCAATGGACGTGGGAAAGCCGAACAACCGCGCACTGAGTGCACTGAGGTGAATAGGGTTGTAATCCCCGCAAACCTTGGCATAACGCCGGCCGATATCACTGTCGGCGTACCAGCGGGTGGCCTCGGGCAAAGAACCAGGTTCGGCGTCAGCGGGCTCATCCACTTCGCCTTCCAGCTTCAACCCACGCACCAGCATACGGCTGGTTTCACGCCACAGCAGACCGATGCCGTCTTCAGCCTCGGTGACCAGGTCGAAGGTGCCACCTTTGGCATGGGGCTGCAGGTTGTGCGCATACACCGCAAAGCGCAGCCCTTCGATAGCGCCAAGCGGGCGCAGTACCTCAATGCGGTTGTGCAGGTGCACCAGGCCGAGTAGCGGGAAGGGGAAGTCATTTGCGGTCATCAACTGCAATTGCAGGGTAAACGCCATGACATGGGGATAAGCCGCCGGCAGGCGGCCATCATCGGGAAAGTGGCACAGCCTTCGATAGGCGTTCAGATTGCCCGGCTGAACCCGGATGAAACAGCGCAGGCCATCCTCCGGCAACTGCTCGCCGCTGATTGTGCGCTTGCTGGCTGCACGCAGATAAAGGCGGGCGCGGGCCGTTGGGCTGTGCAGGTCGTGCCACTGTCGGCTCATGCTCAAGCCCCCATCAATGCCTGGCCGCAAACGCGCAGCACCTGGCCGTTGACAGCCCCTGAGCCCGGCTGGCTGAGCCAGGCAATGGCTTCGGCGACATCTTGCGGGCGCCCGCCCTGGCCCAGTGAACTCAAGCGTCGCCCGGCCTCGCGCAGGCCCATGGGCATGGCTGCAGTCATATGGGTTTCGATAAAGCCGGGGGCCACTGCGTTGATGCTGCCACCGCGCTCGGCGAGCCGTGACGCCCAGGCCTGGGCCAGGCCAATCAGCCCTGTCTTGCTGGCGGCATAGTTGGCCTGCCCACGGTTCCCGGCAATACCGCTGACCGATGCCAGCAGGGTGATGCGTGCGTTTCCCCAGCGCGCCGTTGTCATACAGCGCCTGGGTCAGCAACTGCGGGGCCTTGAGGTTGACGGCCAGCACTGCGTCCCAGTATTCCGGCGTCATGTTGGCCAGCGTCTTGTCGCGGGTGATACCTGCGTTGTGCACTACGATGTCGATGCCGTCGGGCAGGGCCGCAAGCAGTTGCGCTGCCGCGTCGCTGGCGCAGATATCCAGTGGCAGTGCCTTGCCGCCTAGGCGTGCCGCGAGGGCGTCGAGGTCTTGGCTGGCTTGGGGCACATCGAGCAGTAGCACCTCGGCGCCATCGCGGGCCAGGGTTTCAGCTATGGCAGCGCCGATACCGCGTGCGGCGCCGGTGATCAGAGCGCGGCGGCCCCCCAATGGGCGGGTCCAGTCCTCGACCTGACTGGCACAAGCCCCCATGCGCAATACCTGGCCCGAGATGAAGGCACTCTTGGGCGAGAGAAGAAGCGCAGGGCGCCTTCCAGCTGGTTCTCGGCATCGGGGGCGACATACAACAATTGGGCGGTCGCGCCGTTGCGCAGCTCCTTGGCCAGCGAGCGGCTGAAGCCTTCGAGGGCGCGTTGAGCAACGCTGGCCAACGGGTTGTCGAGGCCTTCTGGTGCACGGCCAAGCACCAGTACATGGGCACACGGTGCCAGGCTGCGCAACAGCGGCTGGAAAAATTCGCGCAACTGCTTCAGTGCATCGCTGTCGGACAAATGACTGGCATCGAACACCACAGCCTTGATTTTCGGCCCCAGGCCGGCCACCCAGGCTTCAGCCTGCAGGTTGTCGGCATTGAAGCTGTAGACCTCGTCGGTCAGGCACGGGGCGATGGCTTCGACCTGGCTCGCCAGAGGTCCGCCACCCAATACCAGGGCGCCTTCCACCGGGCGCAGGCGGCCAGCTTGCCAGCGCTCCAGCGGCGCCGGGCGTGGCAGGCCAAGGGCATCCACGAGGCGACGGCCGAGATTGGAGTTGGCAAAACCGAGGTAGCGATCGCTCATGGGTGGTCTCCTGAAAGGCAAGCTTGAAAGTGTGGACCAACTTTGTGGCAGGGTCGTTCGAATACGGTAAAAACACCTAGGCTGTACGGATCAAATTGTTTCAGGAGGAGCTAGCGCATGCGTTCATCTCGCCGGGTCGCAATCCTGGGCGGCAACCGAATCCCCTTCGCCCGCGCCAATGGCGCCTACGCCACGGCCAGCAACCAGGCGATGCTCACCGTCGCGCTCGAAGGGTTGGTCGAGCGCTATCGCCTGCATGGGCAGCGCCTGGGTGAGGTGGTGGCTGGCGCAGTGCTGAAGCACTCACGCGACATGAACCTGACCCGCGAATGTGTGCTGGGGTCGCGCCTGTCCCCGCAGACACCAGCCTATGACATCCAGCAAGCCTGCGGCACCGGGCTGGAGGCGGCGCTGCTGGTGGCCAACAAGATTGCCCTGGGGCAGATCGACTGCGGTATTGCCGGCGGTGTGGATACCACCTCCGATGCACCGATTGCCGTCAACGAAGGCCTGCGCCATATCCTGCTGCAGGCCAACCGTGGCAAGAGCCTGGGCGAGCGGCTCAAGCCCTTCTTGAAACTGCGGCCTCATCACCTGAAGCCCGAGTTACCGCGCAATGGCGAACCGCGCACGGGGTTGTCGATGGGCGAGCATTGCGAGCGCATGGCCCAAGCCTGGCGCATTGGTCGCGCCGAGCAGGACGAGCTGGCGCTGCTCAGTCATCAGAAGCTGGCTGCGGCCTATGCCGAGGGTTGGCAGGACGACCTGCTAACGCCGTTTCTCTCGCTGACTCGGGACAACAACCTGCGCCCGGACCTTGGCCTTGAGCAGTTGGCCAGGCTTAAACCTGCCTTTGACCGCAGTGGGCAAGGCACCCTGACGGCGGGTAACTCCACGCCGTTGACCGATGGTGCTTCGCTGGTGCTGTTAGGCAGCGAGGCGTGGGCGCAGCAGCAAGGGTTGCCGGTGCTCGCCTATTTGGTCGATGGGGAAACCGCAGCGGTAGATTTCGTCACGGGCCGCGAAGGGTTATTGATGGCGCCGGTGTACGCGGTGCCACGCTTGCTGGCGCGCAATGGCCTGGCACTGCAGGACTTCGATTACTACGAAATCCACGAAGCCTTTGCTGCCCAGGTGCTGTGCACGCTGAAGGCCTGGGAGGATATCGATTTTTGCTGCGAGCGGTTGGGGCTGGAGGCGCCGCTTGGGGCGATCGACCGCAGCAAGCTCAACGTCAAGGGCAGTTCGCTGGCGGCCGGGCATCCATTTGCGGCGACCGGGGGGCGGATATTGGCCAACCTGGCCAAGCTGCTGGCGACGGCGGGGAAGGGGCGTGGGCTGATTTCGATCTGTGCGGCAGGTGGGCAGGGGGTGACGGTAATCGTCGAGCGATGACACAGGTTGAACATCGAGACGATGCCAGCTGTTAGGCTTGTCTGGTCAGAACTACAAGAAACCGCCATGCCGATTATCGGTCATCCCCGCGCTATTCCGGTGCTGGACCACCTGCCCAGGCCCCTCTACGCCCGTGCCGAAAGCCTTGGTGCCGGTTCCTGGACCACCCGCCACCAGCACGACTGGGTGCAGTTTTCCTACGCGATCAGCGGCGTACTCGGTGTGTACACGCGCGACGGCAGCTACTTTGCCCCGCCACAGTGGGGGGTGTGGATCCCTGCCGATGCCGAGCATGAAGTGGTCACTTCGATGCAAGCCGAGATGCGCAGCCTGTATGTGCGCCGCGATGCCTGCCCATGGGCGCCTGAGCAATGCCGGGTGCTTGAGGTGACACCACTGGCACGCGAACTGATCAAGCAGTTTTGCCTGTTGCCGGCGGATTACCCGGAGGGTGACAGTGCCGAGGCGCGCTTGGTGGCGGTGCTGCTCGACCAGTTGCGCACGTTGCCGGAAGTTGGTTTTTCACTGCCCTTGCCACGCCACCCTGGCTTGCTGGCGCTGTGCAATGGCTTGATCGCCGCGCCGGACCAGCCGCAGACCTTGCAGCAATGGGCGCGCGAGCTGGGGTGTTCGGAGAAGACGCTGATGCGGCTGTTCCAGCGGGAGACCGGGTTGAGCTTTCGCAATTGGCGGCAGCGCATGCGGTTGCTGTCTTCGCTGGCGCTACTGGAGGCGGGGGAGAATGTGACCGAGGCGGCGCTGGGGTGTGGGTATGACTCCACATCGGCCTATATTGCGGCGTTCAAGCAGTTGTTTGGGGCGACCCCGGGGGAGCTGAAACTTTAGTGCTCGGTTGCCTTTGCCGGCCTCTTCGCGGCATTAGCTGCGAAGAGGCCGGCACAGGCAATGCATCAGGTGCGGAACCTGCGCACCAGCGTGTCCAGTTCATTGGACAGCCCGGCCAGGCTCTCGGAGTCCTGACGCGCCGCCTGGGCCAGTTCGGCCACCAGTTGCGCATCGCCGTGAATCTGGCTGATGTGGCGGTTGATGTCCTCGGCCACCTGGTGCTGTTCTTCGGCCGCCGTGGCGATCTGCGTGTTCATGTCGCGGATCACGTCCACCGACTCACGGATCTGCCCGAAGCTGTCGCGGGCCAGGCCGATACGGCTCACCGACTGCTGCGAAACTTCCAGGCTGGCATGCATCTGTTCGGCCACTTCGGCAGTGCGGCTGGCCAGGTTGCCCAGCAAACCGTCGATTTCGGCGGTGGAGTCGGCAGTGCGCTTGGCCAGGGCCCGCACTTCGTCGGCCACCACGGCAAAGCCACGTCCCTGCTCACCGGCACGAGCTGCTTCGATGGCCGCGTTCAGGGCCAGCAGGTTGGTCTGTTCGGCAATGGAGCGGATGGTGCCGAGGATCGACTGGATGGCGTTGCTGTCACGCTCCAATTGCTGGATCGACTGCGCCGACTGCTCGATCTCGTGGCTCAGGCGGTCCACGCTGCTTACCGCGGCATCGATCTGTTGCTGGCCTTCGCGGGCTTGCTGCTGGCCGCTGTCGGCCGACTGCGCCGCCTGGCTGCAAGACCGCGCTACTTCGTTGGCGGTGGCGACCATCTCGTGGAAGGCAGTGGACACCATGTCCACGGCTTCGCGCTGACGGCCGGCGGCCTCGGCCATGTCGCTGGAGACGCGGGTCGAGCTGCTGGAGGTGCTGAGGATCTTGCTGGCGGCAGCGCCGATGTGCTGGATCAGGCTGCGAATGGCGCCGAGGAATTGGTTGAACCAGCTGGCCAATTGCGCGGTTTCGTCGCGGCCGCGGATTTCCAGGTTGCGGGTCAGGTCGCCTTCACCTTGGGCAATGTCTTCCAGGCCATTGGTGACACTGTTGATCGGGCGCACGATCAGTTTGGCGAAGGCCGCACCGACCACGGCGAACAGCACGGCCAGCACCACGGCGATGACGCCGATCAGCCAGGTCAGGCGGGTGGTGGTCTGCATCACCTCGCTTTGTTCGATCAGGCCGATGAAGGTCCAGCCCAGTTGCTCGTCGGGGTAGACGTTGGCCATGTAGCGCACGCCATTGAGCTCGACCTCGACCAGGCCTTTGCCGGCCTTGGCCAGCTCGGCGTAACCGTCGCCAAAACTCGCCAGTTGCTTGAAGTTGTGGCCTGCATCGCGCGGGTCGACCATCACGTTGCCGTTGCTTTCCACCAGCATCAGGTAGCCACTTTCGCCCAGCTTGATCTGCTTGACGATCTCGGTCAGGCCCTTGAGGGAAACATCGATGTTGACCACGCCGCCGGGGTTGCCCAGCTGGTTGGCCACGGCGCGCACGGTGCTGACCAGCACCGCGTCGTCGGCGGCCCAGTAGTAAGCGCCGGTGCGCACGGTCTTGCCTGGGTTGGCCATGGCCAGTTGGTACCAGGGGCGGGTGCGTGGGTCGTAGTTGACGAACTTCTGCCCGGCCGGCCAGCCCGTGTAGCCGCCGTCATTCACGCCGTAGGACAGGTAGGCATAAGCGGGGTGCGAGTTGGCCAGGCGGGTCATGAACTCGAGGAGCTTGCTGGCCTGTTCGCCCAGTTCGTAGGACGGGGTGGCGCTCATGTACTTGTTCAGCTCGCTGCCCGTGGCAGCGACCATTGGCTGGGAAGCCAGGTACTCGACGTTCTGGTTGATGCCCTGGAAGAAGATGTTCATCGCGTTGCTGACCTGGCGGATTTCCCGGCTGCTACCGTCGAGGAATCCATCGCGGGCTTCGCCACGCAGGTTGAGGACCACCAGAGTGGCCACTAGGACGATGGGCAAGCCGGCGATGACCGCGAATGCCCAGGTCAGTTTCTGTTTGATGCTCATCGACGCTCCCGGAATTTTTTATTGTCGACCCACGAGGCAGGTAGCCAGTGCATCGGCAGCATCCGGGTTTTATGAAGCCAGAACCCCTGTATTTATTGGACAAAGTCGTGTTTGGTGACTATTCGGTCGCGTTTGGACGCTTTTGGCATACCAAACGCTTTTGATCGCTCAGTGACAGCAGTTGCCGGTAGCGCCATTGGCCAGGTCCTTGAGGATCGGGCAGTCCGGGCGGTCATCCCCTTGGCAGTGCGACACCAGCTCGCCAAGGGTATCGCGCAGGCTCACCAGCTCCTCGATGCGCCGGTTCAGTTCATCGATGTGCTGTATCGCCAGTGCCTTCACGTCGGCACTGGCACGCTGGCGGTCTTGCCACAGGGTCAGCAGCTTGCCGACCTCCTCAAGGGAAAAGCCCAGGTCGCGGGAGCGCTTGATGAAGGCCAGGCTGTGCAGGTCTTGCGCCTGGTACAAGCGGTAGCCGCTATCGCTGCGTGTGGCTGGTTTGAGCAGGCCGATGGACTCGTAGTAACGGATCATCTTGGTGCTGAGCCCGCTGCGGCGGGCGGCCTGGCCGATGTTCATGGCGCCTCCTGGGTGCTGCTACTGGTGGGTTTCCACGCCTTGAGCCACAGCGCGTTACTGACCACGCTGACGCTGGACAGGGCCATGGCGGCACCGGCCAGTACCGGGTTGAGGTAACCCAGCGCGGCCAGCGGGATGCCGATCAAGTTGTAGATGAAAGCCCAGAACAGGTTCTGGCGGATCTTCGCGTAGGTCTTGCGGCTGATTTCCAGCGCGGCGGGCACCAGGCGCGGGTCGCCACGCATCAGGGTGATGCCGGCGGCCTGCATGGCCACGTCGGTGCCGCCACCCATGGCGATGCCGATGTCGGCAGCGGCCAGCGCGGGTGCATCGTTGATGCCATCGCCGACCATGGCAACCACACCGTCGCGCTTGAGTGCCGTCACCGTCGCGGCCTTATCGGCCGGCAGCACTTCGGCATGCACATCGTCGATGCCCAGGGCATCGGCCACCACCTTGGCGCTGCCACGGTTGTCACCGGTCAGCAGGTGGCTGCTGATGTGCTGTGCATGCAGGGTGTCGATGGCTTGCGCGGCGCCGGGCTTGAGGCTGTCACCAAAGGCGAACAGGCCCAGCACGCGCGGTTGCCTGCCGCGTTCGATCAGCCATGACAGGGTGCGCCCTTCGGCTTCCCAGGCCTGGGCCTTGGAGGCCAGCTCACCAGGCTGCAGAGCGCTCTCGTCTAGCAGGCGGCGGTTGCCCAGCGCCAGCTCACGGCCCTCGACACGCCCGGCAATGCCGCGCCCGGTCAGCGATTGGCTGTCGGCAACCTCGGGCACGTCCAGCCCCTGTTCGGCGCACGCCTGCAGTACCGCCTTGGCCAGCGGGTGTTCACTGCCGCGCTGCAGGGCGCCGGCCAGGCGGTGCAGCTCGGCACTGCTGCCGTCCTGTGCCTGACTGTGAACCACCCGCGGGCTGCCGGAGGTAAGGGTGCCGGTCTTGTCGAAGACCACGCGGTTGACCGCATGGGCCCGCTCCAGGGCTTCGGCATCCTTGATCAAGATGCCATGGCGGGCGGCGACCCCGGTGCCGGCCATGATCGCTGCGGGCGTGGCCAGGCCGAGGGCGCGGGGCAGGCGATGACCAGCACGGCAACGGCGTTGATCAGCGCGGTTTCCAGTGGTGCACCGGCCAGCCACCAGCCGATCAGGGTGATCAGCGCCAGCACCAGTACAGCCGGGACGAATACCTGGCTGACCCGGTCGACCAGCTTCTGGATTGGCGCTTTGGCGGCCTGGGCGTCTTCCACCAGGCGGATGATGCGTGCCAGCACGGTCTCGGTGCCCAGTGCCTGGGTACGGACCAGCAACCGGCCTTCGCCGTTGATAGCGCCACCGGTGACGCTGTCGCCGGGTTGCTTGGGCACTGGCAGGCTCTCGCCGCTGATCAGGGCCTCATCGGCGTGGCTGCTGCCATCTTCGACCACGCCATCGACCGGGAAACGCTCGCCGGGCTTTACCAGGACCAGGTCGCCCAGGCGCAACTGGGCGATTGCCACGTCCTCCTCCTGGCCATCGACCACGCGCACGGCGCGTTCCGGGCGCAAGGCTTCGAGGGCGCGGATGGCGCTGGCGGTTTGGCGCTTGGCGCGGCTTTCCAGGTACTTGCCCAGCAATACCAGGGCAATCACCACGGCGGAGGCTTCGAAGTACAGGTGCGGGGCCATGCCGGCGGGGGCCTGCGCCCATTGGTACAGGCTAAGGCCATAGCCGGCACTGGTACCCAGGGCCACCAGCAGGTCCATGTTGCCGGCACCGGCGCGCACGGCCTTCCAGGCGGCTACGTAGAAGCGTGCCCCAAGAATGAATTGCACCGGCGTGGCCAGCAGGAATTGCGCCCAGGCAGGCAGCATCCAGTGCAGGCCGAACGGTTGTACCAGCATTGGCAATACCAGCGGCAGGGCCAACAGCAAGGCTGCGCCGACCGCCAGGCGCTCGTTGCGCAGGCGGTGCTGGGCAGCGCTTTGCTCGTCCCTGGCAGATTGCGGCAGGCTGGCGCTGTAGCCGGCCTTTTGTACGGCGTCGATCAGCAGGTTGTCATCGAGGGCTGTGAGCACTTCGAGGTGCGCGCGTTCGCTGGCCAGGTTCACGCTGACCTGCTCGACGCCGGGCAATTTGCCGAGGGCGCGCTCTACACGGCCGACACAGCTGGCGCAGGTCATGCCGCCGATCTGCAGTTCGAGGGTGCGGGTGGGCACGCCGTAACCGGCTTCGCGCACGGCGTCGACCAACGCCGGCAGGCTGTCGGCCGGGGCCAGAACCCGGGCTTTTTCAGTGGTGAGGTTTACGCTGACCTGTTCAGCGCCTGTGACCTTGCGCAGGGCGCGTTCGACCCGGCCAGCACAGCTGGCACAGGTCATGCCGGTGATCGGCAGGTCGTAAGTGGTGGATGCGGGCATGGCTCTCCTCCTTGGACTGGCCTCCAGCATCAACCTTGCCACGCGGGCAAGGTCAATAGCCCAGATCGGCTCGCTTCAACTCCAGCCCATATTGCCCCATGGCGATGCGGTATTTGTTGATCTGGCCCGCCTGCAGGTTCAAACGCGTGCTGCGCTGGTCTTCGATGCCTGCGGCGCAACCCGGCATTTGCCCAGGTAGCAGGCGCAGGCGCACATCCACAGGGCCCGGCGGCAGGTTGAACGAGGTGGACTGCTCCTGAAATACGCGTCCGGAAAGCTGGTCGTTGAGGTACACGCCGATTTCGCAGCTGGTAGCTACCTCCAGCCGCTCCCGGGAAATGATCAGTACGCTGTAGGCCGAGTTGCCCTCGGCGCTGGCCGGTGGCACCACAGCCAGCGCGCCCAGTAGCCCGACGACGCCCAATGCTGCCCTGAACATGAAAAATCTCCTGCTTGCTTGATCGTCAAAGGCGCAGCTTGGCCGACGCGGGCGCGGATTTCCACCCCGGCTGTTGCAGGCGGGGCTTGACCTTGCCCTGATGGCAAGCTTGAGACTCGTGGAAAACCTGAAGGAGGTAACCCATGCAAGTGTTCAATGTACAAGGCATGACCTGCGGCCATTGCGTGAAAGCCGTGACCCGCGCGGTGCAGGAGCAGGATGCGGCGGCCAAGGTCGAGATCGACCTGGCGGCGAAACAGGTACGGGTGCAGAGTGAGCTGGCGCAGGAGCAGATCCTCACTGCCATTCGGGATGAAGGTTATCAGGCCGAACTTGCCTGAAGACTTGGCAGTGCCCTCCACAGGGGCACTGTGTTGCAAATGTTTTCAGACTGATGGGGTCCACAGCAGGTAGAATCACGCACTTGCTTAGCCTGCTATGGATTCCTGATGAACCTGCGAATGGTGCTCATCCTGGGCGCACTCAGTGCGTTTGGGCCTTTGGCGATCGACTTCTACCTGCCCGCCTTCCCGGCCATGGCGCAAGCGTTCGCTACCGATGAAAAACACGTCCAGGCCACGTTGGCTGCCTACTTCCTCGGCCTGTCCATCGGCCAGTTGGCCTATGGGCCAGTTGCCGACCGCTTTGGCCGACGCCTACCGTTGATGTTCGGCGTGACCCTGTTCACCCTGGCGTCACTGGCTTGTGCCTATGCCCCCAACCTCGACACGTTGGTACTGGCGCGTTTCGTCCAGGCACTGGGCGGTTGTGCCGGCATGGTGCTGTCGCGGGCCATCGTCAGCGACAAGTGCGACCCGGTAGCCTCAGCGAAAGTGTTCTCGCAGCTGATGCTGGTCATGGGCCTGGCGCCGATCCTGGCACCGATGCTGGGTGGGGTGCTGGTGAACCTGGCCGGCTGGCAGTCGATTTTCCTCGCGCTGAGCCTGTTCAGTGCCGGCTGCCTGCTGGCGGTCAGCCTGGGCCTGCCTGAAAGCCTGCCTGAGCATATACCCCGCCAGCCGCTGTCTGGCGCCTTGCGCCAGTACCTGCGTTTGCTCGCTGACCGGGCTTTCCTCGGCCATGCGTTGACCGGCGGTATCGCTATTGCCGGCATGTTTGCCTATATCGCCGGTTCGCCCTTCGTATTCATCAAGCTGTATGGGGTGCCCGCCGAGCATTACGGCTGGTTGTTCGGTACCAATGCTGCGGGCTTTATTCTGGTGGCACAGGTGAACGCCCGCTTGCTGGCCAGGCGCGGGCCAGCCTTCCTGCTGGCCCGCGCGGTTTGGCTGTACCTGGTTGCGGGCCTGGTGCTGCTGGGCGTGGCGGCATTGCGACCCGCGCAGTTGTGGCCGCTGCTGATACCGCTGTTCATCTGTATCGCCAGCCTTGGTTGCATCATTCCCAATGCTTCCGCCTGCGCCATGAGCGGGCAGGGTGCGCGGGCCGGCAGTGCCTCGGCACTGATGGGCTGCGTGCAGTTCAGCGTTGCCGCAGGTGCGGCGGCGCTGGTCGGGCTGCTGCATGATGGCAGTGCAGTGCCGATGGCAATGGTGATCAGCCTGTGCGGGGCGCTTGTGGTCAGTGTCGCGCTGTTGACCCGACGTTTGCAGGCCAAGGCTCCCGCATGAGCGGGTGAGGTGCCTGCAGACGGGTTTCCAGCGTAGCGACGAAGGCGCGCGCCTCGGCCTCGCTACGGAAACTGACCACATGCTGATCGAGCTGGACTTGCCAGGGGCAGGCGGGGTTTCGGCTCGACGCACTTACGACAATTTTCATCGCGGCATACCTCCAGGAAGGGGAGCCGCTCAAGTGTAGCGCTGGCCCACCAGCCTGCCATGGCACTGCTTCAGCGTCCTGACTGACGGTAAGTGCGTACATTTTCCAGACAGTGTTTCCTGCTTTGGGCGCAAAGCCTGCAATTCCCCAGAACTTTCGCTTTGTTGCGCGCTAATTGTTGAAGGTTGCTGTGGGCCGTATCTGAAATTGCTGCAAGCCTATTTTTATCAGAATGTTTCAGTGCTTCTGTATGGGTGTACCTGGGCCTTGTTTGGCTGGGTTCGAGCCGTTTTCCAAAGCTGCCTCGCTGAGTGCCAAGGGTAGGCATACCCAATGGTTTTCGCCTTGGGTAGGTCGGCGCGTGGTCGTCTGAACGGTATTTTCTGCGGCTTATACTGGCGAACCAGGCCAGTGCCAGCGAGACGCGCTTCCCTGCCAGGGTTGGCAATCGCATCCACACAGTGAACTTGCAGGGAGTTACAGGGACATGAACGCAGCCAGCAGTATCAGCCAAATCGCCAGCCTGATGGCCGACCCCAAGCGCAGTGCCATGTTGTGGGCATTGATCGATGGCACGCCACGGTTGGCCAATGAACTCGCGATAATGACCGGCCTGACTTCGTCGTCGGCCTGCGCGCACCTCTCGTTGCTGTCGTCGGCCGGTTTGCTCAAGCATGAAGCCAGGGGCCGTAAACGCTACTTCTGCCTGGCAACCCCTCAGGTCGGGGCGGCGGTTGAGGCCTTGGCCAGCGTACAGCTGGAAAGCGTACGGGGAGAGCGTGCCAAGGCGCCGGTATCATCGCTGCCCATGTCGATGCGCCGGGCACGCCGATGTGGCGACCACCTGGGCGGGGCGTTGGCCAGTGAGTTGTATGATCGCCTGGTGGTGGCCGGCTGGCTGGACGGCTGCGGTCGACAGTTGATGGTCAGTGACGAGGGGCGGGCGCAGTTGGCGTTGGTCGGGGTCTACATCGATGCTCTGGCGCCACACCAGCAACGAGGTTGCGTGATCTGCCGCTGCACCGAGTGGGATGACCAGGGCCCGCACCTTGGGGGCGTGCTGGGCCAGGCCTTGTTCAGGTTGTTTTTGCAATCTGGCTGGATACGTGAGGCCGAGGACACGCGGGCTTTGCATATTTCGGCGCTGGGCGTCCAGCAGATCAATCGCATTGCCCGCGTGGCGACGTTGCAGGTCGGTTGAGCGCAACGTCGTCATGCGACTCAGATCAAACGTGCGTCAAGGCTGTTCTGCGCCAGGCGACGGGCTTGGTCTTCGGTCATGCCCAGGTGGGTGTGCAGGGCGTGGAAGTTTTCCGTGACATAGCCGCCGAAGTAGGCCGGGTCGTCCGAGTTGACGGTGACTTTCACGCCACGCTCGAGCATGTCCAGGATGTTGTGCTGGCTCATGTGATCGAACACGCACAGCTTTGTGTTGGACAGCGGGCACACGGTGAGCGGGATCTGTTCTTCGATGATGCGCTGCATCAGGCGCTCGTCCTCGATGGCGCGCACGCCATGGTCGATACGCTTGATCTTCAGCAGGTCGAGGGCTTCCCAAATGTACTCGGGCGGGCCTTCTTCTCCCGCATGGGCAACGGCGACGAAGCCTTCGCTGCGGGCGCGGTCGAACACACGCTGGAACTTGCGTGGCGGGTGGCCCATCTCCGAGCTGTCCAGGCCTACGGCAATGAACGCATCGCGGAACGGCAAGGCCTGGTCGAGGGTCTTGTGCGCCTCATCCTCGCTGAGGTGGCGCAGGAAGCTGAGGATCAGGCCACTGCTGATGCCCAACTGCTCGCGGCCGTCCTTGAGCGCCTGGCTGATACCGTTGAGCACCACTTCGAAGGCGATACCGCGGTCAGTGTGGGTCTGCGGGTCGAAGAACGGTTCGGTGTGAACCACGTTCTGAGCCTTGCAGCGTTGCAGGTAGGCCCAGGTCAGGTCGTAGAAGTCCTGCTCGGTACGCAGCACATCGGCGCCCTGGTAATACAGGTCGAGGAACTCTTGCAGGTTGTTGAAGGCGTAGGCGCCGCGCAAGGTTTCCACATCGTTCCAGGGCAGGGCGATCTTGTTGCGCTCGGCCAGGGCGAACAGCAGCTCGGGCTCCAGCGAGCCCTCCAGGTGCAGGTGCAGCTCGGCCTTGGGCAGGGCGTTCAACCAGTCATACATAAAAAGGGGTCTCAATCAGGTACGGTTGCCGCCATTCTACAGGCACCGGCCAGGCAATGCGCCCGGCCGGCCCGCGACCGGGTGAATCACCAGACCAAGGGTTCGCCTTTGTAGTTGATGAAGTGCAGGCCGCCGTTGCCACTTTGCGCCTTGATCTGTTCGAGCATGCCACGGGTGCTGGTGAGCACATCGATTTCGGCGTTTTCGCCGCCCATGTCGGTTTTCACCCAGCCCGGGTGCATGGCCAGTACGCACAGGTCGGGGCGCTGCTGCTCGACAACAAAGCTGTTGATCATCGAGTTCAGTGCTGCCTTGCTGGCTTTGTACAGGCAGATTTCACCGCCGTCGGGTATGGTCACGCTGCCCAGAATAGAGCTCATGAACGCCAGAACACCGCTGCCCTCGCGTACCTGGCCTACCAGCCGGCGTGCCACGCGGATCGGCGCCACGGCGTTGGTCATGAACAGGTCGCCGATGTCTTTGGTCTGTACCGTCTCCAAGTCTTGCGGCAACGGGCCCATGACACCTGCGTTGATGAACACCAGGTCGAATGCCTGGCCTTGAAGGCGTAGCTTCAGGCCGTCGAGCTGGGCAGTGTCGTTCATCTCCAGCTGCTCGATGTGCACGCCGGGCACGTCCGCCAGGGCACCTGGCTGCTGCGGGTTGCGGACGGTGGCGGTTATGTTCCAGCCGTCTTCGTGCAGGCGTTGTACCAGGCCCAGGCCAAGCCCCCGCGAGGCGCCGATGATAAGTGCGTTTTTTGCGTTAGCCATGTGAGCGCGCTCCGTTGGTCGGTGGCAAAGAAAGGTATTGAGGATAATGCACAGCGGCAGTCGCTGCCTGCCTATGGCTGTATAAAAAACGATCAACTATGCCTGGGCCTTGCCTGGCCGGGCGCCTGGCCTGTTAGCGCACGGGTTATCCACAGGCTGGTCCACAGTTATTGTGTGCAAGCTGAGGCTTTCGCGCGCTGGCCCGCCAGGCCTTGCATTGAGGATAACTCGAGCGCTTTCAGCAATTTGCGGCTGTCATCAAATAGTGATCAATTTATGATCAAAACGCTGCAGGCCTTGAAAATAGCTGGCTGCAAATGAGTGCCCCAAGGTTATCCACAGGCAGGCCCACAGGTGTTGTGGGCAATGTTCAGCGCGCTTCGAGCAAAATGCGCCCGCGGCTCAGATCGGCCAGTTGCTGCTGCAATGGCGCCAGGTGGGCGTCACCCAGGGCAATCAACAGATCCACGCCATTGGCGGTGAACTGTTCATCCAGGACCAGGCCGTCAACCTCTGCCAGGCGCAGCTTCACCAGCGCAAGTTCGCTGAAACTGCAGCTGCAGGTGAATTCGCTGCGCTGTACCAGCAGGCGTTTGGGTGCTTGTTGCAGGCACTTGTTGGCGCCGCCGCCATAGGCCCTTGCCAGTCCGCCTGTACCCAGCTGGATACCGCCGTACCAGCGGATCACCAGAACCACCACCTGGTCGCAATCCTGCGCTTCGATGGCCGCCAGGATCGGCCGCCCTGCGGTCCCGCCGGGCTCGCCGTCATCGCTGCTGCGGTACTGCGCGCCGAGTTTCCAGGCCCAGCAGTTGTGGGTGGCGGCAAGGTCGCTGTGGCGTTCGATGAAACTCATCGCTTCGGCGGCACTGCTGATTGGCCCGGCGAGGGTGATGAAGCGGCTTTTGCGGATTTCCTCGCGGTACTCGCAGAGGTCGAGCAGGGTAGAAGGCATAAAAAGTAGTCAGGCAGCCGGCTTGATGCCGCAGCCCTTCAGAATGATGTGGATAAGGTTGTTGCTCGCGTCTTCCATGTCCTGCTTGGTCAGGCGGCTGCGGCCGGTCACCTGGCAGATCTGGGTGGCGAAGTCGGCGTAATGCTGGGTGCTGCCCCAGAGCAGGAAGATCAGGTGCACCGGGTCGACAGGGTCCATCTTGCCGGCTTCGATCCAGGCCTGGAACACTGCAGCCCGGCCGCGGAACCATTCGCGGTAGTCGGCACTGAAGTATTCGGTCAGGCAGGTGCCACCGCTGATCACTTCCATGGCGAAAATCCGCGAGGCTTGCGGGTTGCGCCGAGAGAACTCCATCTTGGTGCGGATGTACTGGCTCAGGGCTTCGCCGGGGTCATCCTCGACGCTCAAGGCGTTGAACGTGCTGTCCCACAACTCGATGATGTTGCTGAGCACGGCAATGTACAGGCCCAGCTTGTTGGTGAAGTAGTAGTGCAGGTTGGCCTTGGGCAACCCTGCCTTGAGCGCGATGGTGTTCATGCTGGTGCCCTTGAAACCATGGCGGGCGAATTCGTCTTCGGCGGCCTGGATAATGGCCTGTTCGTTCTTCTGGCGGATGCGGCCTGCGGGCTTGCCCGAGGCGGAGAGGCGATGCGCAGGGACTTCTAGGGTCATGGACGATTCCGTACGGGGCAATGGCTGCGGCTGTCGGACAAGATTACCTGCCTGTGCCGAAGTGACAAGCGTTTGCGGCACAGACTGGCATCAACGTGTCGCAGCCAGGCTTTCGAGGAAGCTTTCCAGCACCAGGTTGGGGCGCCGGCCTTTGCGGGTAACCCAGCTCAGGCTCAGGTCGTAGAAGCGCTGCCGGGGCTTGAGCGCACGCAAACGGCCCTGTTGTACCCAGAACGTGGCGTAGTGGTCGGGCAGGTAGCCGATGTAGCGCCCGGTCAGGATCAGAAACGCCATGCCCTCGCGGTCCGAAGCGCTGGCCGTGCAATTCAGCGCCTGGTAATGCGCCTGAATTTCGGCAGGCAGGCGGAAGGTGGGGGTGATGGCTTCCTGGCTATTGAGGCGCTCGTCGTCGATTTGCTGGTCATCGGCATAGAACAACGGATGGCCAACCGCGCAGTACAGCAGCGAGCGTTCGCTGTACAACGGCTGGTACTCCAAGCCCGACAACGGGCTGGTCTGCGGCACTACGCCCACGTGCAGGCTGCCGTCGAGCACGCCGTGCTCGACCTGGCTGGGGGCGATCATGCGGATCTGGATGCGTACATCCGGGCCACGATCCTTGAGCTCGGCCAGGGCATGGGTGATGCGCATATGTGGCAGCGTCACCAGGTTGTCGGTCAGGCCAATGTTCAGTTCGCCACGCAAATGCTGGTGCAGGCCGTTGACCTCGGTGCGGAAGCTCTCCAGAGCACTGAGCAGCTGCAGTGCCGAGTGGTAGACCTCGCGGCCTTCCTCGGTCAGCGAGAAACCGGCGCGACCACGCTGGCACAGACGCAGGCCGAGGCGTTGTTCGAGGTCGTTCATCTGCTGGCTGATGGCCGAGCGGCCAATGCCCAGTACGTTTTCGGCGGCTGAGAAGCCACCGCACTCGACGACGCTGCGGTAGATCTTCAGCAAGCGGATGTCGAAATCGCTGACTTGAGCGAGTGGATCGGGGCGTCGGCTCATTAGTTTAGTCACGACCTGTCTGAAGATTAGAAATGTAGGCTTTTTCCGACTTTATCGCCGTGCCAATTTAGCTGCAACAACATCCATCGTTGCCTAATCGTCTTTCGAGGAACCGCCGATGAACATGCCCGAAACCGCCCCTGCCGGTATCGCCAGCCAGCTCAAGCTGGATGCCCACTGGATGCCCTACACCGCCAACCGCAATTTCCAGCGCGACCCACGCCTGATCGTGGCGGCCGAAGGCAACTACCTGGTCGATGACCAGGGGCGCAAGATCTTTGACGCCCTGTCTGGCCTGTGGACCTGCGGCGCCGGGCACACCCGCAAGGAAATCACCGAAGCGGTGACTCGCCAGCTGGGTACGCTGGACTATTCCCCCGCGTTTCAGTTTGGCCACCCGCTGTCGTTCCAGCTGGCGGAAAAGATCGCCGAGCTGGTGCCGGGCAATCTGAATCATGTCTTCTATACCAACTCCGGTTCCGAATGCGCTGACACCGCGCTGAAGATGGTACGTGCCTACTGGCGCCTGAAAGGCCAGGCGACCAAGACCAAGATCATCGGCCGTGCTCGTGGCTACCACGGGGTGAACATCGCCGGTACCAGCCTGGGGGGTGTCAACGGCAACCGCAAGATGTTTGGCCAACTGCTGGACGTCGATCACCTGCCTCACACCGTGTTGCCGGTGAACGCCTTCTCCAAAGGCATGCCAGAAGAGGGCGGTATTGCCCTGGCTGACGAAATGCTCAAGCTGATCGAACTGCACGATGCCTCCAACATTGCTGCGGTCATTGTCGAGCCGCTGGCAGGTTCGGCCGGTGTGCTGCCACCGCCGAAGGGTTACCTGAAACGCCTGCGTGAAATCTGCACCCAGCACAACATCCTGCTGATCTTCGACGAAGTGATCACCGGCTTCGGCCGCATGGGCGCGATGACCGGCTCGGAAGCCTTCGGCGTTACCCCGGACCTGATGTGCATCGCCAAACAGGTGACCAACGGCGCCATCCCGATGGGCGCGGTAATCGCCAGCAGCGAGATCTACCAGACCTTCATGGACCAGCCGACGCCGGAATATGCCGTGGAATTCCCGCACGGCTACACCTACTCGGCGCACCCGGTAGCCTGTGCCGCCGGTATCGCCGCGCTGGACCTGCTGCAGAAAGAAAACCTGGTGCAGTCCGCTGCCGAGCTGGCGCCGCACTTCGAGAAGTTGCTGCACGGCGTAAAGGGCACCAAGAACGTCATCGATATCCGTAACTACGGCTTGGCCGGCGCCATCCAGATCGCCGCCCGTGACGGTGATGCCATCGTTCGCCCATACGAAGTGGCGATGAAGTTGTGGAAGGCAGGCTTCTATGTACGCTTCGGGGGCGACACTCTGCAGTTCGGCCCAACGTTCAACACCACGCCGCAAGAACTGGATCGCCTGTTCGACGCCGTCGGCGAAAACCTGAACCTGATCGACTGATCTTTCCGATTTCGATGTCAGGCGCGTGCAGGTATCGCGCGCCTGTCTCTACCTTCTTTATCTGGAGTTTTGCATGAGCATTGTTCAGCACCTGATCCATGGCGAGCTGGTTTCCAAGGGAGAACGCACCGCTGATGTCTTCAACCCGTCCACCGGCCAGGCTGTTCGCAAGGTCGAGCTGGCCAGCCGCGCGACCGTGCAGGAAGCGATCGACTCCGCCAAGGCGGCCTTCCCGGCCTGGCGCAACACCCCGCCGGCCAAGCGCGCCCAGGTGATGTTCCGCTTCAAGCAATTGCTGGAGCAGAACGAAGCCAAGATTTCGCAGATGATCAGCGAAGAGCATGGCAAGACCCTGGAAGACGCAGCTGGCGAGCTGAAGCGCGGCATCGAGAACGTCGAGTTCGCCTGTGCAGCGCCAGAGGTTTTGAAGGGCGAGTACAGCCGCAACGTCGGCCCGAATATCGATGCCTGGTCCGACTTCCAGCCGCTGGGTGTGGTTGCTGGCATTACCCCGTTCAACTTCCCGGCCATGGTGCCTCTGTGGATGTACCCGCTGGCCATTGCTTGCGGTAACGCGTTCATCCTCAAACCTTCCGAGCGTGACCCAAGCTCGACCTTGTACATTGCCCAACTGCTGCTGGAAGCCGGCCTGCCGAAGGGCATCCTCAACGTGGTGCACGGTGACAAGGAAGCGGTGGATGCGCTAATCGAAGCGCCAGAAGTAAAAGCGCTGAGCTTCGTTGGTTCAACCCCGATCGCCGAGTACATCTATGCCGAAGGCACCAAGCGTGGCAAGCGCGTGCAAGCCTTGGGTGGCGCGAAGAACCACGCCGTGCTGATGCCGGATGCCGACCTGGACAATGCTGTAAGCGCACTGATGGGCGCGGCCTACGGTTCGTGTGGCGAGCGTTGCATGGCTATTTCGGTTGCGGTGTGCGTGGGCGACCAGGTAGCCGATGCCCTGATTGCCAAGCTGGAACCGCAGATCAAGGCGCTGAAGATTGGTGCCGGCACCTCGTGCGGCCTGGACATGGGCCCGCTGGTGACTGCTGCTGCCCGTGACAAGGTAGTGGGTTACATCGATGACGGGGTTGCTGCTGGTGCCAAGCTGGTGGTGGATGGCCGTGGCTTGCGTGTGGCCGGTAATGAAGATGGCTACTTCGTGGGGGGTACTTTGTTCGACAAGGTGACCCGCAGATGCGCATCTATAAAGAAGAGATCTTCGGCCCGGTGCTGTGCGTGGTGCGTGTGAACAGCCTGGAGCAGGCCATGCAACTGATCAATGATCACGAGTATGGCAACGGTACCTGCATCTTCACCCGTGACGGTGAAGCGGCGCGCCTGTTCTGCGACGAGATCGAAGTGGGCATGGTGGGTGTGAACGTGCCGCTGCCGGTGCCGGTGGCTTATCACAGCTTTGGTGGCTGGAAGCGTTCGCTGTTCGGTGACCTGCATGCCTATGGCCCTGACGGGGTGCGCTTCTATACGCGTCGCAAGGCGATTACCCAGCGTTGGCCGCAGCGTGCCAGCCATGAAGCGTCGCAGTTTGCATTCCCTAGCCTTTAAGGCCGGTGACTAAAGCGGGGAGGCCGGTAGGCCTCCCCGCTTTGTTTTTCAGCGATATGAAGGTTTATTGAAATTAAAGGTTGACGGGGTTTCGAATCCCCTTATAATGCGCCCCACTTCCAGCGACATCGGAACGACAAACTCCTTGAGATTCAATGAGTTAAGTAGTTAAGGTGGTGCTGGAGGGGCTACGATCAAATGATCGCAAGCGGTTGAAATGGTGGTTGACAGCGCTTCTTGGTGCTGTATGATTCGCCTCCCGCTACGAGAGATCGCAGCGAGCCAAGTGTTTGAAGCTAAACGAGTTTCTCGCAAAAAACTTCAAAATAAACGCTTGACAGGCTCTGAGGAAAGCGTAGAATGCGCGCCTCGGTTGGGACGAAAAGCTCTTAACCAAACGCTCTTTAACAAATTGAATCAAGCAATTCGTGTGGGTGCTTGTGAGTACGGACTGATAGTCAAAAAGATTATCAGCATCACAAGTGGCCATGCGAGAAATCACATAGTCATTTGAGATTGCTGAGCCAAGTTTAGGGTTTCTTAAAAACCCAAGCAGTATTGAACTGAAGAGTTTGATCATGGCTCAGATTGAACGCTGGCGGCAGGCCTAACACATGCAAGTCGAGCGGATGACGGGAGCTTGCTCCTTGATTCAGCGGCGGACGGGTGAGTAATGCCTAGGAATCTGCCTGGTAGTGGGGGACAACGTTTCGAAAGGAACGCTAATACCGCATACGTCCTACGGGAGAAAGCAGGGGACCTTCGGGCCTTGCGCTATCAGATGAGCCTAGGTCGGATTAGCTAGTTGGTGGGGTAATGGCTCACCAAGGCGACGATCCGTAACTGGTCTGAGAGGATGATCAGTCACACTGGAACTGAGACACGGTCCAGACTCCTACGGGAGGCAGCAGTGGGGAATATTGGACAATGGGCGAAAGCCTGATCCAGCCATGCCGCGTGTGTGAAGAAGGTCTTCGGATTGTAAAGCACTTTAAGTTGGGAGGAAGGGCAGTAAGCTAATACCTTGCTGTTTTGACGTTACCGACAGAATAAGCACCGGCTAACTCTGTGCCAGCAGCCGCGGTAATACAGAGGGTGCAAGCGTTAATCGGAATTACTGGGCGTAAAGCGCGCGTAGGTGGTTTGTTAAGTTGGATGTGAAAGCCCCGGGCTCAACCTGGGAACTGCATCCAAAACTGGCAAGCTAGAGTACGGTAGAGGGTGGTGGAATTTCCTGTGTAGCGGTGAAATGCGTAGATATAGGAAGGAA